>DASXQK010000293.1:0-5398 GCA_036493015.1 Dongiaceae bacterium
GGCAAATATATCGAGCTGGACCTGGCCGAAACCGATCGAGGCAAGGCGAAGGTCAAGATTGAGGCCATCTGCGCCAAGCTGCTGGCCAATACCGTGATTGAGAACTACGCCATCGACCTGGTGGATTGAACGCGATGCAGGCGGCTGTCGTCGTATTTCCCGGCTCCAATCGCGAGGTCGATGCGGCCAAGGCGCTGGAAGCGGCCATGGGCAGGCCGCCCGAGATGGTCTGGAATCGCGACAGCGAACTTCCCAAGGTCGATCTGATCGTCGTGCCCGGCGGCTTTTCCTATGGCGATTATCTGCGCTGCGGAGCAATCGCGGCCCATTCGCCGGTGCTGCGCGAGGTAAAGGCTCGCGCCAAGGCGGGCGTGGCGGTGCTCGGTATCTGCAACGGCTTTCAGATCCTGACCGAGGCGGGCCTGCTGCCCGGCGTGCTACTGCGCAATGCGGGCCTGGGCTTTGTCTGCCGCAATGTCGGCCTCAAGGTCGAGACAAGCCAGAGCCTGTTCACCAGCGGCTATTCCGAGGGTCAGAACCTGTCGATTCCCGTCGCCCATCATGATGGCAACTATTTCGCCGATGATGGGATGCTGGATCGCCTGGAAGAGAAGGGCCAGATCGCGTTTCGTTATTGCGATGCCGCGGGCGGCGAAACCAAGCAGGCCAACCCCAACGGCTCGGCCCGCAACATCGCCGGCGTCTTCAATGATACGAAGAACGTACTGGGGCTGATGCCCCATCCCGAGAACGCGGTCGAACCCCTGCAGGGTTCGACTGACGGCAAGGCCTTGTTCAAGGGAATTGTGGAAGCTCTCTCGTGAACAAGCCGGGCGGGATTGGGACAAGCGAACCGGCGATCACGCCGCAGATCGTCGCCGAACACGGGCTGACGGCCGAGGAATACGAGCGCGTGCTATCGATCATGGGCCGCGCGCCCAGCATAACCGAGCTCGGCATCTTCTCCGTCATGTGGAGCGAGCACTGCTCTTATAAATCATCGCGCAAATGGCTGCGTCGCCTGCCTACCACCGGCAAGGTCGTGATCCAGGGGCCCGGCGAGAATGCGGGCGTCATCGATATCGGCGATGGCCAGGCTGCCATTTTCAAGATGGAAAGCCACAACCATCCGAGCTTCATCGAGCCCTATCAGGGGGCCGCGACCGGCGTGGGCGGCATCATGCGCGATGTCTTCACCATGGGTGCGCGGCCCATCGCCAATCTGAACGCGCTGCGCTTCGGCGCACCCGACGATCCCAAGACGCGCCACCTGCTGGGCGGTGTGGTTGCCGGTATCGGCGGCTATGGCAACTGCATGGGCGTGCCCACCGTAGGCGGCGAGGTGAAT
This sequence comes from Dongiaceae bacterium, assembly GCA_036493015.1. Classification (GTDB taxonomy): domain Bacteria; phylum Pseudomonadota; class Alphaproteobacteria; order Dongiales; family Dongiaceae; genus DASXQK01. The sequence continues at coordinate 1,349 of DASXQK010000293.1, forward strand.
TTCCATCCCGCCTATAACGGCAATATCCTGGTCAATGCGATGACCGTGGGCATCGCCGACAAGAACAAGATCTTCTATTCCAAGGCGGCGGGCGTCGGTAACCCGGTGATCTATGTCGGCGCCAAGACCGGGCGCGACGGTATTCACGGTGCCACCATGGCCTCGGCCGAATTCACCGAGGATTCGGAGGAAAAGCGGCCGACGGTCCAGGTCGGCGATCCCTTCACCGAAAAGCTGCTGCTGGAAGCCTGCCTCGAACTGATGGCAACCGACGCCATCGTCGCCATCCAGGATATGGGTGCCGCCGGGCTCACCTCCTCCTCCGTCGAGATGAGCTCCAAGGGCGGGCTTGGCATCGAACTGGAACTTGATCGCGTTCCGATGCGTGAGAGCGGCATGACCCCTTATGAGATCATGCTCTCGGAAAGCCAGGAGCGCATGCTCATGGTGATCAAGCCGGAGGCACGGCAGCGCGCCCGGGAAATCTTCGAGAAATGGGAACTCGACTTCGCCGAGATCGGCCAGCTGACGGATGGCGGCCATCTGGTGCTGAAAATGAACGGCCGCGTCTATGCCGATATGCCGGTTGCCCCGCTGGTGGAACAGGCACCGCTCTACGACCGGCCGCACCTGCCGACGCCGCGTGCGGAAGCGATCACGGCCACAAGCCTGCCGGCGCGCGATCCAATCGCGTCACTGTTGAAGCTGATGGGTAGTGCGGACCTTTGCAGCCGCCGCTGGGTCTGGGAGCAATACGATCACCTCGTGATGGGCCAGACCGTGGTCAGGCCCGGGGGCGATGCCGCCGTCGTGCGGCTGGAGCGAGGCCCCAAAGGCCTGGCGCTGACCACCGATTGTACGCCGCGCTATTGCCAGGCCGATCCGAAGACGGGCGGCGCCCAGGCCGTTGCCGAAAGCTGGCGCAATCTGACCGCCGTCGGCGCCCGGCCGCTGGCCATCACCGACAACATGAATTTCGGCAATCCGCAGCGACCCGAGATCATGGGCCAGTTCGTCGGCTGCGTGGAAGGCATTCGCGAGGCTTGCCTGGCGCTCGACTATCCCGTCGTCTCCGGCAATGTCTCGCTCTACAACGAGACCAACGGCAAAGGCATTCTGCCGACCCCGGCCATTGGCGGCGTCGGCGTTATCGACGATGTGGGCAAAGCCACGACCATCGCCTTCAAGGGCGAGGGCAAGGCGATCATCCTGATTGGCAAGACAGCCGGCCATCTCGGCTGCTCGCTTTATCTGCGCGAGATCGAAGGCCGCGAAGAAGGTGCCCCACCGCCGGTCGATCTCAAGGCCGAACGCGCCCATGGCGAATTCGTGCGGGCGCGGATCGATGCGCGCGAACTATCCGCCTGCCACGATCTGGCCGATGGCGGGTTGCTGGTGGCGCTGGCGGAAATGGCGCTGGCCGGCAATGTCGGTGCCTCGATCGCCCTGCCCAAGGATGTTCCAGCCCATGCCTTCTGCTTCGGCGAGGACCAGGCCCGATATCTGGTCACCGTGGCGAAACCAAAGGCCGAGGGCCTGCTGTCCGCGGCCAGGGCTGCGGGTATCCCTGCCGAGATACTGGGCGAGACTGGCGGAAACGCGTTGACACTTGCGGGCGGGAATACGATATCCCTCAGCAAGTTGCGGGCGGCCCATGAAGGATTCTTGCCCGCCCTGATGAATAGCTAGGACGAGGATAACGGCATGGCGATGGACGCGGGCGAGATCGAACGCCTGATCAAGGCGGGAATTCCCGATGCCCAGGTCGCCATTGAGGATCTGCGCGGGGATGGCGATCACTACGCCGCTACCGTCGTCTCGCCCAGCTTCATCGGCAAGACGCGGGTCCAACAGCATCAGATGGTATATCAGGCTCTCAAGGGCCGCATGGGCGAACAGCTGCACGCTTTGGCGCTGCAGACGTCGGCGCCGCCGGCATAGCGAATTCGAGAAAGGAACCGACCGATGACCAACAATCCCGTTACCCAGCGCATCCAGCAGGACATCACCGACAACGAGGTCGTGCTCTACATGAAGGGCACCCCTGTCTTTCCGCAATGCGGCTTCTCCGCTGCGGTGGTGCAGGTGCTGAGCGAGCTCGGCGTCAAGTTCAAGGGCATCGATGTATTGACCGATCCCAGCCTGCGCCAGGGCGTCAAGGAATTCAGCAGCTGGCCGACCATTCCCCAGCTCTATGTAAAGGGCGAGTTCATCGGCGGCTGCGATATCGTTCGGGAAATGCACAGCTCGGGCGAGCTGCGCGAGCTGTTCCAGACCCGCGGCGTGAATACCAAGGCCGCCTGATGCCGACGGCCTGATACTGGCGACCCGATGCCGGCGGGCCATGGCGCTCGCCGGATACCTGCTTGGGGCAGGTGGGGGAGGAGCGGTGCCATTTCATTCGCAAATCGGGCAGGACCGTTTTGTTTTCGAGCGGTACTTCGCCGATCGCCGGCCAGGCCGATTCCTGGATATCGGCGCCTATGACGGCGTCACCTTCAGCAATTCCCTGTTCTTCGAGGAAGAACTGGGTTGGCAGGGAATCTGCGTTGAACCGCTGCCCGATGTCTTCGCCAAGCTGAAAGCGAGCCGCAAGGCCATCTGCCTCAATTGCTGCATCGCCGACTATGACGGCGTCGGCGAGTTCCTGGACGCGGCACCGCAGGGCGATGCGCGCATGCTGAGCGGCCTTGTCGACAATTACGATCCCCGTCATCTGGTCGGCATCAGCAGCAGTAATCGGAAAACACGATGCCTGGAATTACCGGTACGTCGCCTGCTGCCGATCCTCGACGAGCACGCATTCCACTCGATCGATTACTGCTCGATCGATACGGAGGGCGCGGAATACCAGATTCTGCAGACCATCGATTTCAGCCGTTATCGCTTCTCGATCATGTCCATTGAGAACAACTTCGCCGATGAGCGGATACCCGAGCTGATGGCGGCGCGCGGGTTCGACCGGGTACACATCTTCCACGGTTACGACGAGCTCTATCAGCGCCGGGATTTTTAGCGTCGCGCCCTTACGTGGCAGGCAGCAAGGAGGGAGAGGAAAATGGCCACAACGAGCAAGGAAACCAGAATCGCGCCGGTCCGCAAGACGCTGACCGTGCCACTATCGCCGGAGAAGGCTTTTCGGCTGTTCACTGCCGGCATCGCCACATGGTGGCCGCTGGCGACCCATTCGGTGGGCGAGAGCAAGGCCGAGACCGTGATCATGGAGAGCCGCGCAGGCGGGCGCTTCTACGAGCGCGCCGGCGACGGCAGCATAGCCATCTGGGGCGAGGTTCGCGTCTGGGATCCCCCTCGGCGGCTTGTCTATAGCTGGCATCCGGGCCGGGGCGCCGCGACGGCGCAGGAGGTGGAGCTGCGCTTCGCCCGCGAGGGTAAGGGAACGCGCGTCCAGCTCGAGCATCGCGGATGGGAAGTACTGGGCGAAAAGGCGTATTCCACGCGCGACAATTACGATACGGGCTGGAATCGCGTACTCAACGAATGCTACGGCAAGGCGGCGGGAATCGTCTGACCTATCGCGAGCTGGTGCCGTTCAACCCCAGGCGAAGGATGCCATGCTGAGACTGCCATGAGCGAAACTGCGGTGAAGCGCGCGGCCCTTGCCGCCACCTGCACCCAGCGCCACGAACAGCGGCAGGAAATGCTCGTCGCGCGGATGGGCGAGTTTGCCCTCCGGCCGCAGCTGGCGGTAATCGACCAGGGAGTCCACGTCACCGGCCTCAACGCATTCGGCGAGCCATTTATCGAAGGCGATCGCCCAGTCGGCCGGTTTCCTGTTGTCGACCTGGAACTGGCGCAGGTTATGCACTGCGCCGCCGCTTGCCAGGATCAACACCCCTTCATCGCGTAGCAGCGCCAGCTTGCGCCCCAGCGCCACATGCCAGGCGGGCCCACGCGCGACCTGAACGGAAAGCTGTGCTACCGGGATATCCGCGTTGGGATAGGCGAGCAGCAGCGGGTTCCAGGCACCGTGGTCCAGCCCCTGTCCCTTATCGACCGCAGCACCCTCGATCAGCTCGGCCACCCGCTTCG
>DASXQK010000294.1:0-3624 GCA_036493015.1 Dongiaceae bacterium
CTGCGTTAACGGTGACGCCGGCGCAAGCCACTAGCGCCTCCAGCAGCATGTCGCCGGAACAGGCCGAAAGCCCGGTGCCGCCGGTCGCCGGATGCAGCCCGGCTTCGACCATCGCCTTGCTGGTTTCCACGCGGCAAGTCATACCCTCACCGAGCGCGCCGCTCGCCTTCAGCGTAATGACGGCCGAATCCGGCCGGTCGCGATATTGCTGTTTCAGCGGGGCCTGCATCTCTTTCAGACTCGTGGCGTCCATGACATCCTCCTAAATCGGGCAGACGAAGATTATGCCAGATTTCTCTCGTGGGGCATGTCGCCTCGCAAGCCAGGGACAGGGAGTGCGAGCCATCGACGCGCAAGCCGGTCGTTATCTGATCTTCAGTGTCATCGGGGCCGGTCTCGTTATCGTCTCGCTATGGGAGATCGCGCGGGCCCTGAAGACCGGCCGCCTGCGCTTGCGCGTCTCGGCGATCACCCGCGAAAACCAGCCGCGCCTGTTCTGGTTCGATATTGCCGTCTGCGGCATCACCGCCATTCTCGGTCTTCTGTTTGCCTGCTATTTCGTTGCCGCGCTGATGCGCCACAGCTAAGCGACGGAATCATGCGCCTGCTCCTTATCGAAGACAATGACCGGCTCGCCGGATTCGTGGGCAAGGGCCTTGGCGATTCGGGGTTCATCCTGGATCGGGCCGGCAATCTGGCCGAAGCGGATTCGGCGCTCGCAGCGGGTCAATTCGATGCGACCATCCTCGATCTCGGCTTACCCGACGGCGATGGTCTGGAATGGCTCAAGGGCCGGCGCACGGCTGGCCTTCAGACTCCGGTCCTGATGTTGACGGCGCGCGGGGCCACATCGCAGAAGATTGCCGGCCTCAATGCCGGCGCCGACGATTACCTTGCCAAGCCGTTTGAGATGGCAGAGCTGGTGGCGCGCCTCAAGGCCCTGCTGCGCCGGCCGGGCGGCGCCCTCTCGCTTAGTCTGGAACTGGGCAATATCGTCTTCGACACCGTGCATCGCGATGTGATGGTCGATCAAAAGCGGCTGACCCTCTCGCGCAGCGAGTTGACCCTGCTGGAAGTGCTGTTGCGCCGGGGCGGCCGTGTCGTGCAGCGCCGGGCGCTGGAAGAAGGGCTCTATGGTTTCGATGACATCGTCGGGCCGAATTCACTGGAAGCGCATGTGTCGCGCCTTCGCCGCAAACTCGATGCCGCAGGTGCCTCAGCGCAGATCCACACGCTGCGCGGCGTCGGCTATATACTGGGCGAGCAGGGCGCGTGAACGGCACGCTTCAGGGCCGGCTTGCCTGGCGCCTGGGAATCGCCTTCGCGGCCGTCATTCTGGCCACGGCGCTGGCGCTATTTATTCATCGTCGCGCGACCGTAGCCGACATTCCGAGCGATATCCTGACCGAGCTGCTGGATCATATCGCCACGGGCCTTTCGCGCGGCCCCGACGGCGCGCCGCGGCTGACGCTCGACGAGGATGACGGCAGCTTCGATTACGCCGTCACCGATCCCGGCGGCCATGTCCTGCTGGCTTCCGCAAACCCGCCTCCAGCCGCGCCGCCCGGCTGGCAATCGGGCTTTCTCGACCGCCAGGAGTCGGGCACGATGCGCGTACTGGGCTATGCCCATGCCGATACCGCGCTGGGGCCTGTCGAAATCCGCATTGCCATGGATCGCGGCAAGACAGCCGCGGGTGCCAGCCAGCTGCTGCGCGAGTTGCGCGACGAAATGCTGCCGGTGCTGTTGCCGGCACTGCTTGCGGCGCTGGCGATCGGAGCACTGACGCTCCGCTGGGGTCTCCGCCCGCTGCAAAAACTGGCCGGCGAAGCCGCGTTGATTACGGCGAGCGAGAGCGAGCGGCGGTTGCCGGTCGAGGGCCTGCCGCGTGAACTTGCACCTCCGGTGCATGCGATCAATGCGGCACTGGACCGGCTCGATCGCGGTTTTCGCGCCCAGCGCGATTTCACGGCCGATGCGGCACATCAGTTACGCACGCCGCTCGCGATCCTGGCGGCTCATCTCGATACACTGGATGACCGGACCGTCGCCGCGCCGCTGCGTCAGGACGTGGCGCGAATGAGCCGGCTCGTCGATCAGCTGCTGCTGGTCGCCGAGCTCGAGGCCCTGACGCTGAAACCGGACGAGCGCACCGACATCGCGGCGCTCGGCGTCGAGGTGGTGGAAGCAGTAGCGCCGCTGGCGCTCGCCCGCCGGCGCGGCCTGGGGCTTTCCGGCGCCGAGCGGCCGGTCATCGTCCATGGCAACCACGATGCCCTGCATCATGCCTTGCGCAATCTGGTCGAGAATGCCGTCGGCCATTCGCGCGAGGACACGACCGTTGAAATCCAGATCGGCGATTTGCCGCCGCGCCTGAGCGTTCGCGACCATGGTCCGGGCGTGAGCGTGGCTGACCGTGACAGATTGTTCCGCCGGTTCTGGCGCGGCGATCGCGAGGGGGAGCGCGGCGGGGTTCGCGGAGCGGGCCTTGGGCTTGCCGTCGTCAAGCGCATTGCCGATGCCCATGGGGCGCGGCTTGCGATCACGGATGCGCCGGGCGGTGGAGCGATCTTCGCCATCGAATTTCCCACGGGAACATGAAACCCAATTAATCCCGCTGTCAGCCAGATATCAGCCGGCGGCCCCAGTCTCCCGCCATCGAAAACGCTCACCCCAGGAGACTGTCATGCGTATCGCCTTGTTCACCGCTGCCATCGCCCTTGCTTTGGTCCTCGGTTCCCAATGCGCTTCGGCGGAAGAAAGCTGTGCCGGTTCGGGCACGCCCATGACCAAGCAGCAGGTCCAGAGTCAGCTCGTGTCCCAAGGCTATACCGATGTGCGCGAGATCAAGAGCCATGGCGGCTGCTATGAAGCGAAGGGGCTCGACAAGAACGGCCAGCGCTTCGAACTGGAGGTGAATTCCTTCAGCGGCAAGATCAGCACCAAGGAATCGGAATAGGCGGGTCATGGCGCGTTCCCGCATTCTCGCCTTTCCGGCGACCGTCCGGGTCTGGGACCCTCTGCTGCGGGTGATCCATTGGCTGCTCGCCGCCAGCGTGGTCTTTGCCCTGATGTCGGATGAAAGCCGGAGCCTGCACAAGCTGGCAGGCTATTTGGCGGTAGCCCTGGTCGAGCTGCGGATCATCTGGGGCTTCCTCGGACCGCAGCACGCCCGATTCACCGATTTCGTGAAATCCCCGGGCGAGATCTTCGCCTATCTGCGCGATCTGGCGCACCTCCGGCCGCGCCGTTACCTCGGCCACAACCCAGCTGGCGGCGCCATGATCGTGCTGCTGTTCGTTCTCATCCTGGTGACGGCATTCAGCGGCTGGCTCAGCCTGACCGACCGCTTCTTCGGCGTCGGCTGGGTCGAGGCCGTTCATGCCGGCGGAGCCAACCTGCTCATCGGCCTGATTGTCCTGCATGTGGGGGGCGTCATCTTCTCCAGCTTCATGCATGGCGAGAACCTGATCCGAGCCATGTTCACCGGACGCAAGCCGGTCGAAACGCTCGGTGAAATCGTCAACGGACAGGGCGAAGTTACCGAATAGAAAAGGCGATTCTGGTTGCGGCGCGGCGGGCTTGCCCGCCCGCCATCGCCATGACATAACCGCGTCTGACCGG
>DASXQK010000295.1:0-3689 GCA_036493015.1 Dongiaceae bacterium
ACCTGCGCACGGCAATCTTCGATTCCGATCACTTCGGGGAAGGCTCGCTGCAGGAAATGACGCTGACGCCCAAGGGCCAGGCATTGTGGCAGAAGGCCTACGCCAAGTTCAACTCGGGCACCTGACCTAGCGGGGGATCCACGGGAAAAGCGGGGATGTACCCGAAGTGGCTGTGGCCGGTGTTCGCCCTTCCGGGCGTATTCTGGCTCATCCTGCTTTTCCTCGTTCCTTTCTATGCCGTGATCGGCGTCGCCTTCGGCGGCGTCGATCCTGTTTTCCAGACTCCCGTTCCTGCATGGAATCCCCTGGAATGGGATTTCACCTCCATGTCGGAGACGCTCGCCGGATTCCTGCCGGGTGGCGAATATTGGTCGATCTTTCTGCGGACCACCGAGTATGTCGCCATTGCTCTGACGATTTGCCTGCTCGTGGGTTATCCGGTCGCCTATTACGTTTCGCGTCATGCCGGAAAATCGAAGTCGATCCTGCTGGCGCTTCTCGTGCTGCCTTTCTGGGTCAGCTATCTGATGCGCATGCTGGCCTGGGTGAACCTGTTCTCGCCCACCGGTTTCGTGAACGAATTCCTGATCTGGACCCATATCGCGCCTCATCCGCCTGATTGGCTGAACGGCAATCCGGTCTCGGTGATCCTGGGCCTGGTATACGGCTACATCCCCTATTTCATCATGCCGCTGCTGGCCGCCCTCGATCGCATCGACAAGAGCCTGCTGGAGGCGGCCCGCGATCTGGGTGCCAGCCCCTCGGAAGCGTTCTTCCATGTGACCCTGCCGCTTTCCAAGACCGGCGTGCTGGGGGCCAGCGTCATCATCGCGCTGCCGATGTTCGGCGACTACTACACGCCCAATATCGTCTCCGGCTCGCCCCAGACCAGCATGATCGGCAATCAGATCGACATTTTCTTCCATGGCGGGCCGCAGCCCAGTGTCGGCGCGGCGCTTACCCTGGTGCTCTCGCTCTTCCTTGCGGTGCTGATGGCCTATTACATGATCACCATCTCTCGCGCGCAGCGTGAGGCTCAGGCATGAGAGAGGGGTCATGAGGGATAAGTCATGACCGAAGCCGTCGTGCGCTCCAGGCCGGTTACCGTCCGCTCGCCGCTGCGCCGATTCCTCGACTGGGCGCGTAACCCCTGGGGCCGGCCGCGCTTCCTGGTTCTGGTTACCTGGTTGTATGTCTTTGTCTCGATCGTGCCGGTGCTGGTGGCGATCCAGTTCTCATTCAACGCCGGCCGGTCGGTGACGGCCTGGCAGGGATTCTCCCTGACGCGCTGGTACTGGGGCGATCCGGTCAATTCTGTCTGGCATGACCCGACCCTGCAGAGCACGCTGTTCCAGAGCCTGAAGCTCGCCGGGCTCGACATGCTGATTGCCACACCGCTTGGCGTGATGCTGGCGATCGGCCTGGCGCGCTGGCGGGGGCCGGCCTCGGGGCCGTCGAATTTCCTGATGCTGTTTCCGCTGGTGACACCGGAAATCGTCTCCGGTGTGGCGCTCTATCTGGTGATCCTCTATCTCTTCACCTTCATCGAGCCGGGAACGATCGCCCAGGTGCTGGGCCATGTGACCTTCTCGCTTTCCTATGTGGTGGTCATCGTGCGTGGCCGGCTGTTCTCCATCGGCCGGCAGTATGAGGAAGCCGCCGCCGATCTCGGCGCCACGCCTTGGGAGACGCTGCGCCTGGTGCTGCTGCCGCTGCTGATGCCGGCGATTTTCTCCAGCCTGATGATCGTCTTTGCGATTTCGATCGACGATTTCGTGATCAGCCAGTGGCTTTCCTGCGGCGCGGGTTGCGACACGATCCCCATCCGCATCTATGGCGCAACGCGCGCAGCACCGCTGCCTTCGGTGAATGCGCTGGCGGCGTTGATGGTCTATTTCACGCTTGCCGCACTGGGTCTTGCCTATCTGCTGTTCCGCTTCATGACGCGCGGCGAGCGGCCGGGCCAGGGCGGGCATATGGTGCATGGCATGGGCGGCGGGCTGTAATACAGACAGGTGATGATGTGAGCGGTGGTGAAGTCGAGCTGATAAATCTGGTCAAGGCCTTCGGCATTGCGCGGGCCGTGGACGGCATCAACCTGCATATACCGGGCGGCGAATTCTTCTCGCTGCTGGGCTCCTCCGGCTGCGGCAAGACCACCACGCTGCGCATGATCGCCGGCTTCGAACAGCCCACCAGCGGGCAGATCCTGCTGGATGGCGTGGATATGACGGGCACACCGCCCCATAAGCGCCACGTCAACACGGTCTTCCAAAGCTACGCTCTTTTCCCGCATCTGAACGTCCATGACAACGTCGCCTTCGGCTTGCGCCGAGCGAAAGTGGGTGATGCCGAGGTCAGGCGGCGGGTCGGTGAAGCGCTGGAACTGGTCCAGCTCACCGGCTTTGAAACGCGCAAGCCGGCCCAGATGTCGGGCGGCCAGCAACAGCGTGTGGCACTGGCCCGCGCCCTGGTGCTGAAGCCCTCGGTCCTGCTGCTGGACGAGCCGCTGGGTGCTTTGGATGCCAAGCTGCGCAAGGCCCTGCAGATCGAGTTGAAGCAGTTGCAGCAGCAGGTGGGCATCACCTTCATCTATGTGACCCATGATCAGGAAGAAGCCCTGACCATGAGCGATCGTATCGCAGTCATGTCCCGCGGCCGGGTCGAGCAGGTGGCCGCCCCGGAAGAAATCTATGAAGCACCGGCCACGGTGTTCGTTGCCGATTTCCTGGGCGTATCGAACCTGATGATGGCGGTAGCCGAAGGGGCGGATTCAGCCGGCCGCTGCCGGGTTCGCCTCGGCGAATTCGAGTTGCGTGCGGGGCGCGGCGATCAATCGATGTCCGGCAACACCAAGATCACCATTCGTCCGGAACGCGTGCGCCTGGAGAGCCATGGCTCGAGCGGCGAGAACCGTGTACCCGGCATGGTCGAGCGCTGGGTCTATCTGGGCAATGCCGTGCAGCTGATCGTGCGCCTCGCCACCGGCGAGAAGATCCAGGTGCTGATGCAGAATACCGGCGATGACATTCCCTTCACCCAGGGAACGCCGGTCCATGCCCATCTGCCGGCCGAGGCTCTGCGCGTGCTGGTGGATAGCGGCGTGAGCGCGCCGGCCGCCAAGGGTCTGGATCTGGCGGCGAGCTAAGTGCTCTGGGCTTGACAGGCCTTGGCGATCAGGCGGGTTCGGCCCCTTCCAGCGCCAGAAGATCTTCGCGTGCGAAACTGACGGTCGCTGGCTGTCCCCGCTCGGGCGGCGGCGTGCCCGGATTGTTGAACGTATCCAGTGAAATCGCGGCATCCTTGAAGCGCACGCGGATGCGCACCACGGCGCCCAGGAAACTGACCTCTTCGATCGTGCCGTTCAGCCGGTTGCGCTCGCTCGTGCCGTTTTGCAGGGTCGCGGCCTCGGGCCGCAGGGCCACGGAGCGGATTTCTCCCGGCTTTGCATCGGCCAGGCCGCGGCCGGCGATGACTTCCTGGCCGTCGATCACGATCCGGCCCGTATTGGGATCGATCACCTGGCCGCGCAAGACATTCAGCGTGCCGACGAAAGAGGCGACGAAGCGGGTGCGGGGGAAATTGTAGATCTCGAACGGCGTGCCGATTTGCTCCACGCGGCCCTCGCTCATCACCACGATGCGGTCGGACATCGACAGCGCTTCTTCCTGGTCGTGAGTCACGTAGAT
>DASXQK010000296.1:0-8706 GCA_036493015.1 Dongiaceae bacterium
GTGAACGGCGCATTCTCCGACGAGCCGATACTGCCGGGCACATATTCGCGCAGGCTCTCGATGAAGAGCCCGGCCATCGGCAGGAAGAAGAAGCCCATCAGCAAAGCGAGGCCGGGCAGAAGCAGCGTCAGCGAGTGACGGTCGGGTTTCATCGGGTGCCGATCTCAGGGGAACTCGGGAAAGGCAACGTCATCGCCGCAGACGACATCGACAATCACGGGCTTTGGCGAAGCGAGCGCTTCGGCAAACGCCGCGTCAAGCGCGCCCTCCCGTTCGACGCGAATTCCCCGGATGCCGAAGCTTTCGGCGATGCGGGCAAAATCCAGAGTGGGAATATCGATCTCGTGGCCCGCGCCGAAGCGGGCGAGCTGGACGCGTTTGATCTCCCCATACATCGCATTGTTCATGACGACCATGACGGCAGGCCCTCCGACGCTTGCCAGCGTACAGAGGTCCGCCATGGACATCAAAAGGCAACCATCGCCCGTAATGGCCACGGCCCGCCTCTTCGGATGGGCGATGCGGGCGCCGATCAGGCCGGGAAGCCCGTAACCCATGCCGCCCCAATTGCCGGAACCGATGAAGGAATGCACGCCGAAGGAGGGCAGGACGGGGCGCGCCCAGATCTCATGGCTGCCGGCATCGAGAATGATCGTGGTGTCGGCGTCGATCCGGCCGGCGAGGTTGAGCATGGCGCGGCCGAAATGCATGGCCCCGCGGGGCCGCGGCTTGGCGAGCTTCACGACGGCCTTGCGCCATTCGCCATGGCAGCGCCGCGCGAACCAGGGCTTTTTGCCCTCGCTGCCCATGACGGGCTTAATCGGAGCAAGCGAACCCTGCTGGCGCCAGCTTCGTAGTTCCCGCCGTCGGCCAGTATGGGCCGAACTTTTGCATGCTGACGGATAAGCCGTTCGGATTCTGACTTCGCCAGCACGCCGAAGCCGATGATGAAATCCGCCTGGCCTATCGCGTCCAGCGCCGCCGCGCCGAAATAGAAGTCGCTCAGCGCCCCGGCATTCAGCGGGTGCGCGGACGGCACGGCGCCGAGGGCATCGTAGGAGACGACCATCATCGCGCCATGGGATTCGGCGAGAGCGATCACGTCGTCGAGCAGGCCATTGCGGATACACAGCGCATCGATGCAGAACAGCGGCCGGCGCGCCGCGCGCAGCTTTCGCACCAGGCTCGCCGGCATTGCGCCCACCTTGGCAATTTTCTGCACCCTGGGCCGATAGGCCGGGACCCGGCCGGGGCGCGCTATCATCAGGTCCCAGGGAATTTCAATATGGACCGGCCCCGGCTCGGCATCCTTCGCGGCGGCAAAGCAACGCGGCAGAACAGCCGCAAGTTCGTCCAGCGTGCCGGGCCGGACACTGAGCTTCGTAAGATGCGCCAAGGTCTTGACGGTATAGTCTTCTCGGTCGAGCGCATGCAGCGAGCGTCGTGGCGCGCCAAGCGGCAGGCTTCCCGAGATATGGATCGTCGGGCTGTTGGACGCATAGGCTCGGCCGATGCCGGCGAGCGAATTCAGCAGCCCGGGCCCTGCCGTGCTGAAGCAGACGCTGATCTTTCCCGATAGCCGGCTATAGGCGTCGGCCATCAAGGTGGCGTTGCCCTCGTGCTTGCTGGTGACGTGGCGGATGTCCGGCGCCTGGCGAAGCGCCTCGTAGATCTCCACCACATGGGTTCCCACAAGGCCGAAAGCGGCTGAAACCCCCTCCGCCTGCATCGCCGAGACGATGAGTTCGGCGGCAGTCATCGCGCCTCCTCGACGCTCCGGCATTGTGTTGCCCCTCGAACGGCGAAGGGTGCGGCCAGGCCGTTAGCCTGCGCCGCGCCCCGTCAGTTTATCCGCCGCGCTTACAGGAGCGGTGCGATCTCGTTTTCCCAGCGCTTGCTCCAGGCGTCCTGGGAATCGAGGACGACGTTGAAGTCAGGCACATAGACGTATTCGTCGAATTCCTCCGGCGTGAAGGCGAGATGCTTCAGCGCATCGGGGGTCTTCGCCTTGACGTTGAGCGGCGCTTCGCCCGCGACTTCGGCGTAGAGCGAGCTCATCTCCGGGCTGATGCAATGATTGATGAAGGCCAGCGTCGCCTCGGTATTTGGCCGGTTCTTCATCACGGCAAAGCCGCTCTGATAGAGGAAGCAGGGAACGCCCTTCTGCTTGGTCAGGCGCACCAGCGGGAAGGATTTCGCCACGGCAGTGAGCTGCGGCTCGGAATAGAACCCAAGGGCCGTCTCACCACTGGTGAGCGAGGTGGAGAAGTCGGTATCGGTGACGCCGACGCGCCCGATATTGCCCGATTGCGCCAGCTTCTTCATCAGGGCGAAGCCGGGGTCCATGTTCTTTTCGTTGCCGCCGGCATGCAGCGAGAGAGCGACCAGCGGCAGCATCATCGCCTGGGTCGGGCCTGGCCAGCAGATCTTGCCCTTGAGCTTCGGATCGAACAGGTCGTCGATGCTCTTGACCTCGATGGGGCAGATGTCCTTGCGATAGGCTGCATAGATTCCGCCGACGGCGCGCGGCACGGCTTCCCAATCGCCCTTGGCGTTCTTGACGATGATCTTCTGCGGGATGTCTTTCAGGTTCGGCACGCTGTCGACGGTGACCGGCACCAGCCAGTCTTCCTTGACCATGCCGTTGAACGAGCCTTCCCAGCCGGCCACATAGTCATATTCGGGATGCGGCCAGCTCGCCTTGATCTTGGGCAGGATGGCGCCGGAGCCGCCCTGGTGCAGAACCCAGTTCACCTTCACCGCGCTCTGCTTGGCTTCGATCTGCTTCATCGCATTGACGACGTCGCCGCCCCATTCCACGCAGGTCAGCTCGGTAGCGGCAGCGGCGCGCCGTGGCACCGCCATCGTCCCGCCCATGATGGTGACCGCCGTTGCGGCAGCCCCCTTCAGGGCCTGGCGCCGTGTGAAATTGATCATATCGACCTCCCTCGGTTGCGTTTTGTTATGGGTTTGTTTTGGATTGTTGGCCGTTTCGAAAAAATATCTCCCCGACAGTCTGCGCTACGGCGGCGCCGGGGTCCACAAACAACCGCCAAATTGCGCGCCGCGCGAAATTGATTCGCGCGCAACGCACGGATGCAAAATCAGATCACCGGCAGTTCCGGCTCTGGCGCGTTCGTCAGATACTCATAGCCGGTGGGCGTCACATGGACCGAATCCTCGATCTGGATGCCCCATTTGCCGGTGATGTAGATCGCGGGCTCGACCGCCAAGGTCATGCCGGGTGCTATCACCGTATCGTCGCCTTCCTTCAGGTCGGGGCGTTCGGCGATGTCGAGGCCGACGCCGCGGCCAAGGCGGTGTTCGATGTACTGCCCATAGCCGGCGCCGTGAATGATCTTGCGCACGATGCCGTCGAGATAGCTCGCGGTGACGCCGGGCTTCAGCTCCGACAACGCTGCCTGCTGCGCCTCATAGAGCAGGTTATAGACATTCACCATTTCATTGCTCGGCGTACCCAGCACGAAGTTGCGGGAGAAACCGACGCGATAACCCTTGAACTGGTTGGTCATGCAAAAGCACATCGCGACCATGTCGCCATGGCGCAGGCGATTGGGCGAACCCTTGCCATGGGAAATGGAGGAGCGCGCGCCGGACTGGATCAACTGCACGCCGTCGGTCAGCGGTGAATGATTGACGTCCTCATGGGAAAACAGCCCGGCCGCGGCGTTGGTTGCTGCCTCGCGCGCAGCCTGCGCCACTTCGTATTCCCGCAGGCCCGGCTTGGCGATGTTCAGCGAGGCGTTCCACGCCGCCACGGCGACCTTGCCCGACTTCTTCAGCAGGTCGACTTCATAGGCGGATTTGATCATCCGGCATTCGCGCAGGATATCGCCGCCATCGACGAACTGTGCGTCCGGCAGCATGCCGGTGAAGCGCCGGTATTCGCCGATGGGCATGAAGTTTTCCTCGATGCCGATCCGCGCCGCGGCCAGTTTCTTTTCGCGGAAGATGTCCAGCATCAGGTCATAGGGATTCTGGTGCCGGCCAGGCTCGGGAAATTCGGTGTAGTAGCGCACATCGGCCATCCAGCTGACCTTGCCGGCATATTCGAATTCGTTTTTGGAGACGACGAAGACGCAATCGCCGCTCGCCGGAATCAGCACCGATTCCATGCGGATCGGAATGAATTCCCAGAAGCCGGCCGTGTACCAGACATTGGTCGGCTGGGTCAGGAACAGGGCGTCGATGTTCTGGGCGCACATCAATTTGCGAATGCGCTCGACGCGGCCGGAGAATTCGATCGCCTGGGCGCTCTCGCGTTCGCTTGGGGCGGCTCGTTCCATAATGGGAGCTCCTTGGGGATGGGGCGCGTGGTATTAATCACGCTTATGTTCTTTGGCTCTCAAGATGCTCTCTTGCTTCGCGTCAGTGGCTCAAGCCAATATATTTTCCGCTCTCCCATCAAAATAATTGATGTTATGTTGAACTCCCCAGACCCTGACCTGCTGCACACATTCACCGAGATCGTGGAGCATGGCAGCTTCACCCGCGCGGCCACCCGCGTTCATCGCACCCAATCCGCGGTCAGCATGCAGGTCCGCCGGCTGGAGGAGCTGCTGGGCTGCCGGCTTTTCGAGCGCACCGGCGGCCGAACGGTTCGGCTGACCAGTCAGGGTGAAGTTTTTTACGACCATGCGCGGCGCATCCTGGGTGCCTATCGCGAGGCACTCACGGTTGTGAACGGCCGAACGCTGGAAGGCGATGTGACGGTCGGTTTGCCGGACGATCTGGCGGGCAGTTTCCTGCCTCTCGTCCTGACACGCTTTCGCGAGACTTATCCTTGGGTCCGCATCAATCTGATCTGCGAACCGTCGAAGCGCTTGATTGCCCAGGCTGCGGAAGGTCTGATCGACATCGCGCTGGTGACGGAGGGCGAGGGTCCGACCAGCGGGATCGTGGCGCGGCGCGAGCCCCTGATCTGGGCGAGTTCAGCGCGATACGACATTCATGCACATGATCCCGTGCCGCTTGCCATCTTCCATACCGGCGATGTGTTCCGGCGCTCCGCCGTGGAGCAGCTCGAGGCCTATGGGCGGCGCGCGCGTATCGCGGTGACCAGCCCGAGCTTTGCCGGCATAGCAGCCGCGGTGGAGGCGGGGATCGCTGTTGCCGTCATCTTTCGCAGCAGCATTCGGCCCGGCTGGCGAATCTTGGGGCCAGCGGAAAAATTTCCACCCTTGCCCGATCTGGGCATCGTGCTGCAGCGCTCCGCCCGGGAGCAGCCGGCTGTCGTCGACCGGCTGATCGCCCTCATCCTCGACAGTCTGGGGATACCGGGCTGAGGGCGGGCCGCCAAAAACAAAACACCGGGCGAAGGGATCGCCCGGCGTCGAGTATGCGAGAAGGGGAAAACTAATTTGACGGCGTTTCCGGCCCGTGTGCGTCGGGGTTCGGGTTTGAGTTCGTGCGGCCGCGCTGGGCCATGAAATCGTCGAACTCGGCTTTGTCTTTCGCCTGGCGCAGGCGGTCGAGGAATTCGCGGAATTCGCGCTGTTCTTCTTCCAGGCGCCGCAGCGTTTCGCTGCGGTATTCATCGAAGGCGTGATTGCCGCTGCTGCTACCGCCCCAGCCGGTTCCGCGCCCCGTGCCGCGCCAGCGGTCGCGCGCTTCCTGCCACTGTTCGCGCCACTGTCCGCCTTGCCAGCGGCCGCAGCCGCCATGCTTCCAAGCTCTCATTCTTCCGCTCCATATCAGGAAGGCCAGGACGGCGAGCCCGGCCGGCCAATAGGCCATGAAACTGAGGATCATCAGGGTAATCCAGGCGGGTTTGCCCAGATCGTCGAGTTTGGCTGCGATGCTCATCCTGGCACCATGTTCAGTTAACGATGTTAATGTTACTTACATTCACATAATTGGGGAGGCGGTCGGTCCTGTCAAGCCGGGCCGGAGAAATTTTTCATGGGCTGAACAGATGGGGCGCTGCGGCTTGGCCGCAATGAGATTCTGGCGGCTCTTGGATCTAACGGCTCTTCGGGCCTAGCGGCCCTTTGGGACAGTGCCGAGGCCAAGCCCTTGCAGATAAATCAGCACGCCAGCCTCCAGCAGTTCTTCGGGCGTCATCGGCAGTTTTCGCCGAGCGCCGTCGCCGCGGCCGAACAGCGAGGCGACGCCATGGGAAAGAGCCCAGACATGGAAGGCCATCATCAACGAGGGCGGGCGGCCCTCCTTGGGCAAACGCGCAGCGAGAACTTCGGACGCCGCGCGCAGCACGGCGAAGGCGCGCTCGCTCGCCTGCAGCAAGGCGGGATCGGTATCCAGCGGCAGGCCCGCTTCGAACATCGCGGAGTAGTAAGCAGGCTCCTCGCGCGCGAAGGTGAGATAGGCGCGGCCCAGATTCTCAAACGCGCGCATCGGATCGGGCAGCCCCCCATTCCAGGCCTTGGCGAGTTCACTCTCGAAGCGCTCGAAGCCGCGGCGCGCCACATCGGCCATCAGCTCGTCGCGGTCGCGGAAATGGCGATAGGGGGCGGCGGGGCTGACGCCGGCTGAACGCGCGGCCTCGGCGAAGGTGAAACCCGACGGGCCCTTTTCGGCGATCAGTGCCAGCGCCGCGCGCACCAGCGCCTCGCGCAGGTTGCCGTGGTGATAACCCCGCCGGCCCGTTCCCTCGCCATCCTTCGACCAGCCCATGTTAACTGCTCTTACATGAGTCGGGCCCGCGCCGCAGCTTTATTGTTTGTCTGTTTCGTGCGCGAGAACCAGCGCTTCGACGCGGCGGCGATCGACCTTGCCGCTCGCGAGCAGCGGAAACGCATCGAAGAAAATGAAGCGTTCCGGCCGGGCGAATGACGGCAGCCGGGCCGCGAGGATTCGCGTCAGTGCCCCGCGCAACTCGTTCCAGTCGTCGCCGGCCTGCGCGAGGATAGCCAGAGCAAGATCGCCTTGCGTCTGACTGCTGAGGGCGATGGCGATGGCATCGCGCACGCGCGGTTCGCCGCGCGCGGCGGTTTCGATCTCGCCCAGATCGAAGCGGTGGCCCCGCAGCTTGACCACGTGATCCCTGCGGCCCACGAGGTAATAGAGGCCATCGGGATCGAGGCGGGCGAGATCGCCGGTGCGATAGCTGTCGGCGACGACGCCAAGACGCTTTGCCTCACTCAGCGCCGGATCGCCCCAATAGCCTACGGTTACCGCTGCACCCACCACGCAGATCTCGCCGGTTTCGCCCGGCCCCACCAGGCCGCCCTCCTCGTCGCGCAGGCTCAGCTGATATGTGACGCTCGGGCGCCCCAACGGCAATGCATCCATCTCGGCCGGAAGCGGTCGCGGCACTTCGTATTCGATCATGTCGAATGCTTCGCTGGCGGCGTAAAGGTTGTGAAAGGCCGTGCCGGGCAAGGCTGCCATGGCAGTGCGCAGTGCGGCCATCGGCATGCGCTCGCCATACATTTCAACCCGCCGCAGGCAGCGAAGATCGCGCTCTTCCAGGCCGCCGAGTTCCGCCAGCAGGCGAAGCGCGGTCGCGGAAGCGGACCAGACAGTGGTGCGTTCTGTTTCCATCACCTCGGCGATGCGGTCGGCAAGCAGGATTTCGCGATCGTCGAGCAGATACATGCTGGCAGCGGTGAATACGGGATAGAAAATCTCGGCGCTGGCCGAATATTGCAGCGGCGCCAGCGCCAGAAGCCGGTCATCGCCGTGTGGCGTTGACGTGGATCTCCGGCGCCAGCGCGATAACGAGGCCAACGCCGCTGCCATGCTGCGCTGGGACCACATCACGCCCTTGGGCTCGCCGGTCGAACCGGAGGTGAAGAAGATGACCGCGAGATCGTCCGGCGCCACATCCACCAACCCTTGACGCGGCACGGCGCCTCGCAGAATATCCTGCAACCCGCCGCCTTCATCCACGGCAACGATGCGTATGCCCTCGAGCCAGGAATCACCCGCTGCGCGCAGTTTGGCGGCCATTGCGCCGGTGGTAATCAGCACACAGGGTCGAAGCGAACCCAGTATTCGCCATAGCCGGTCGGGCGGCCCGTTGAACTGGAGCGGCACATAAACTGCACCGGCTGCGAGGATGCCAAAGACGAGCTGCAACGTCTCTGGCGTGCGGGGCAAACAGAGTGCAACCCGATCGCCTGGGCCGACCCCCTCGGTCGATTCGAGCCAGCCGGCATAGGCGAGCATGCCATCGCGCGCCTCGCCATAGGTCAACCGACGCGACGCCGTCACGATGTATTCGCGTGCCTGCTGGCTGGCTGTGAATCCGAGCAGGCGCTCGGCTATGTCGTTACCGTGCTTTGGCCCGTGCATTGGGCCGAGCATAGACGATCTGTCGCTCTTCCGTGTTCACTCTAGACTCACGGCATTGCCGTGCAGCGGCGAATTAGGCATGCGTAAGCTTGATTGCCGGGATGGCGAAGTTGCGGCCGAACGATCGAGCCTGGGCCAGACCCTCATTGATCGCTGCCGTGATCAACTGCCGATAGTCGCGGGCGATGATGTAATCGGCACCGTGCTGGCGAAAACGCCAGTCTATGCGCCCGCGCCAGAGTAACGAGGCATTCCACGCCGTGCGATTGGCGCGAAGGATGCGCAAGGCACCCTCCTCGTTGGGGAATTCCAGATGTTCGATCATGGGATATTTGGTCAGGAAGTTCAGCACGCCCTCTGCGCTCCAGACGATATAGCGATGATGATGATAACCGCGCCAGGCCGGCGCACCGCCATCGATGCCGCGAC
>DASXQK010000297.1:0-7402 GCA_036493015.1 Dongiaceae bacterium
ATATCGCGAGATTGCTGTCGCCGGGGGCGCTGTGCGTCTTGACGAACACTGGCTCGATCATGCCCTGCTCGCGAAAATAGAGGTCGCGGAAGCTCGTTTCGAGAGGTTTGTGACCCACGGCGCAGCCGACCTCGGGGATCATACCGATATCGGCGGGATCGTCGTACATGGAGTAGGAACTGGCCCCGAATGCCTGTTTCAGCATCGCGCGTAGCATGGTGTTGCCCGAGCGCGGGTAGGAGGCGAGCCATACGATCATAGGGGCATGATACTGTGCTCGGTGGCCCTGAGGCAGCGGCCACTTCTTAGCATTTCGCGCTTGGCGCTGGAAGCGGGATTGGCGGCGGGACTTTGCTTATTGTGCATGCGCTGGGCATGCTACGAACCATCGCACCGTCGCGCGCACGCCGCGGCGTAGGCTGGGCGTCACCTCCATTCGGTGCTGGATACGATGGTATCGGACAAGTTCAAATGCATCTTCATTGAAGTGCCCAAGACGGCATCGACGAGCATTCGCGAGATCATCGGCGAACCCCGCAAGCCGCATCTCAATATCTGCCAGATTGCCGCCGAGATCGACCCGGATAGGTTCCAGTCCTATTTCAAGTTCGGTTTCGTGCGCAACCCCTGGGACCGCGCGGTGTCGCTCTACCAGCGGAAGGAGGGACTGCAGCTCCGGGACAAGATGAGCTTCGAGGCCTTCATCGAATGGATGCGCTTTGCCAGCTCGACCTGCATCCATCCCGTACCCCATCGCTATCAGCTGGACTGGTTCGTCAGCCCGCATGGCGATGTTCTAGCCGACTTTATCGGCAAATTCGAAAACCTGGAGAGCGACTGGGCAAATATAGCGCGCCGGCTCGGCATAACGACGCCCTTAACCCGGCAAAGAGTTAACCCGGATAGGCGGCGCGACTATGCTGCGTACTACACCGAAAAGACGCGGCGCATTGTCGCCGAGCGCTTCGCCGTGGATATCGAATATTTCGGATACAGCTTCGGCGGCTGAAATCTCAGGACGCCGAGGGTCCGTCCGGCCCGAGGGCGTAGCCGAAATGCGCCAACTCCCAGTCGAACAGGTTCTCGACGATGGCCATGCCGGCGTGATCGTAGTAGGCAGCGGTCGGCATGCCCACCGGGTGCGGTTCGCTCTTGTAATGGCCGAGGTTGTCTGGCGCAAACGGCAAACCGACTTTCCGACAGACCTCTTCGATGCCCTCCAGAAGCGATTCGTGGCGAATGAAGAAATCGACACAGACGGAACCATCGATGAAGTAAAGGTCGCGGTCCAGCACGCCGGCTGCTCCTGCCATCAGCCAGGTTGCGAAGTCCCGCTGGATCGCCTGTTGCGGCCAGACAGCCATCGCCGCCTTTCGCGCCACCGGCATGGAAAACCAATACTGCGAGACGAGCTTTTCAAAGGGATTTCGAATTACGCAGAATTTGAAATAGCGGCGCCATATCTCGTCGCCGAGCCGCTCTCTGATGAGAGACGCCGGCATGTGGTTGTACCAGGGGGCCGACGGTCCGCCAGCCCCGCGCCGCCCAACAATGCCGGCGGCCGAAACAGTCTCGGCAATGCGATGGCGATCCACCGCACCGCGGCCCTGCGGCAGGCAGGCGTCCTCAAAATAGATTTCCACCGACGTGCTGGCCGTCTTGAACGTCTTTGTGTAGATGAATTGATGCCGGTGACTTACAAGCATCAGGGCGCGGCTCTTGTTGGCCGGGATCGGCACATGCTAGGAAGCGCTCGGTTGCCTGTCCAGCCGCGGCCTGCGAAGGATGGTTCAGGCTCAAATCGCAGAATCACATGGCTTCCAGCAAACGCAAGCACATCTTCCTTTACGCGCGGGGGCGTTGATTGACGAACGGCCGGCAATTCGTTTTCACGATGACGACCGGCCGCAGCGGTACGGCCTATCTGACCGAGCTGTTGGGCGCCAACATGCCCGATGTGGAATCCCATCACGAGTTTCTCGGATGGCGCGATTTCGGCCTCAACACGCCCGATGTATCGCACCTTGCCCTGTTCAACGCCGAGGGCAATGTCGAAAAGGTCCAGACATTCTGGCGCCACAAGCATTCCGTCATTCTGAACAGCCGCGCCCACTGCTATGTGGAGACCAACCACGTGCTGATGAAGGCCGGGCTGGTCGAGAATATCGCCCCGCTCACCAGCGCCGGTCACGTCCACCTCGTCGATCTGCAGCGGGACATGGGGGCAACAATTCGCAGTTTCCGCGCCCGCTACGACTTCTTCAACAAGGGCGACCAGTGGTTCTGGTATCTCGATGAAACTTATCCGCGGAATCTGTGCGGCTTTGACAAGTTCAGCAAATATGGCCATAGCGGCCTTTGCCTCTGGTACATAACCGAAATAAGGTTGCGGGCCGCCTTCTATGCCCGCCTCGTCAAGACCCACCCGAATATCACGGTTCATCGTGTTCGCCTGGAAGACATTGCGCGGGCGGAGGGCGCCTTGAAACTTCTCGCCGACCTCGGCGTGAGCAGGCCCGGCGGCCAACTCAGGATGCCGCCGCCGCAAAATGTGGGTTCCCCCGCCCTCGACATGTCCGCGGCGGAGGCTGACTTGCTGAACAAACTCGTTGCGGCGGCGCAGTTCGACGCCGACGCGCTCGCCGATGCCGCGGTACGCGAGGGGTTGAATTTCGACCCGGAATGAAGCGCGGCCTAGCCCGACAACTTGCCGGCCGGCGTTATCGCAAACGCCCTCGGCAGGTCGCCTCGTTGCCAAATGGACCACATTTCCAGATATGCTTCTTCGAGATGCGCGCGATATCGCTCCGTATCGAACAGGGAAGCGATCGGGCGGTTCTGTGCCAACTTTTCCCTCAGCCGCGCAAGCTCGGCCGGTTGGCTTGCCAGTTGCAGGGCCAGACGCTCGTATTCCTCGGGGCTGGCCGTGACGAGTTCGGGCAAGCCGACGGCGTTCAGCAGGCTGCCGGCGACTCGCGCCGCAAATCCGGCGCCAGCGCAAGTCAGAACCGGCAACCCCACCCACAGCGCATCGCTGGCCGTGGTATGTGCATTGACTGGCAATGTGTCCAGGAACAGGTCGGCCGCTCTCTGGCGCGCCAAATGGTCGGCAAGATTAGTGCGCGGAGCGAAGACCAGCCGCTCGGGTGACACGCCCCGCGCCTCGGCTTCGCGGCGCAGATTAGCCGTGGCCCATACATTGTCGTCCAACAGCCACAGTACGCTGTGCTGTATGGCCTTCAGCAGGCGCATCCAGATATCGAAGTAGGTCGGCGTCAGCTTGTAGCTGTTGTTGAAGCTGCAGAAGACGAATCCCTTCTCCGGTAATCCCAAATCTGCGCGGGCGGGCGTCAGCGTACCGATAGCCCGATGCCGGTCGTTGACCTGGTAACTGCCGGGCAGATGAATCAACTTCTCGGTGAAATTCGGCTGCTGGGCAGGGGGCACGACGAAGGGGTCGACGACGACATAGTCTATGAAATCCGCGCCCGTGGTTCCAGGGTAGCCGAGGTAGTTGACCTGAATCGGCGCGGGACGGTAGCTCAGTATCTTGGGGCGAGCGAATTCGGTGTGACCCTTCAGATCGATGGCAATGTCGATTTCCGCCTTTCTTAGCTCTTCGGCAACTTCGCGGTCGGTCAGGTGGCTCACGTCGGTAAATCGGTCGAATGCCTTGACCAGACGACGGCGCATCGGGCTGCCGTCATCGCGGCCGAAGGAGAACGCGGAAACCTCGAATCTCGACCGGTCGTGGCGCTCGAAAAGCTCCGCCATCAGATAGGCCGTGGCGTGCTCATGGAAGTCGGCGGATAGATAGACGAGCCGTATCTTTGAATGCTGGTATCGCTGGCCCTGCCACAGAGCGGGGGCGCCGGCGGTGCCGAGCGTGCGGATGTCATGGCGCGCCATCAGCAACTGTGCCGCGGGGTCGTCGGCGATCGTCAGGAAATAAAAGGCCAGCGGTCCTTTTTCTTCCGACCGCGCCATGTCGATGAACGGCTGCGCCATGGGCCCGGAGCCACGCCAGTCGCACATGGTGCGCTGCATGAACATGTAGTGCACATAAGCCTGACGCGCGCCCGGCTTAAGTTCGAGGGCGCGGCGGAAACAGGCAGCCGCCTCGCTGAAGTTTTCCAACCTGCGCAGCACGCCACCCAGGCTGGCACAGGATTCCGCATCGTCGGGTTTGAGTTCGATCGCGCGGCGCAAGCTGTCGGCGGCCTCCGGCAATTGTTCCAATCGCCCCAGGGTGACACCCAAATTCGCGTGGGCTTCGCGCAGCCGCGGTTCGAGTTCGATCGCGCGGCGATAACTGGCGACCGCCTCTTCAAACCGTTCTCGTTCCGCGAGCGCGACCCCGAGGTTGTAATGAGCCATGGCCAGGCCGGGATGCAGCCCAGTGGCCTGGCGATGAGCCGCGACCGCCTCCTCGAACTGGCCCAGCTCACCAAGGACAAGCCCCAGGTTGGTGTGAACCGTCGCGATGTCCGGTTTTAGTTTGGCGGCAAGCCGGAGGCTTGTCGCCGCCTCGGCGGGCCGACCTGCCGCGCGGAGAGCATTGCCCAGGTTGTTGTGGATTTCCGCATAGCGCGGCGCAAGTGCTGCCGCCCGCCGATAGAGCTCGATTGCTTCGCTGAACTGGCCAGACTGGTGAAGCTTCCAGGCAGAGGCCGCAAGAAGTTCGGCAGGTGATTGCGCCATGGCCGAGCTTTACTATTGGTCGCCAAGCGGGGTCAATCGAATGTCTGGAATTTGCTGGGCTGTTTGAGGGAAGGAGGCTGGGGCGCCAACCCGCCGCCCGATCAGATCGGCAAGACCAGGCAGGCAGCCTTAGGGCTCTAGCGTCATGCCTTCGCAAGCGACGAGGCTGCCGGGCCGTGCCTTCGCCAGATCGCCACCGAGGCGGTCCATGAAGTCATCGTCGTGGCTGGGATCGTGGTGGAAGGCGACAAATGTCTTCACCTTCGCCGCATCCGCCAGGCGCGCGCCCTGAACCCATGTGGAATGGCCCCAGCCGGCGAAGTGCGGATATTCTTCTTCGGTGTATGTCGAATCGTAGATCAGGATATCGGCGCCGGCGACCAGTTCCAGGATGTTGGCATCGAGCTGCCCCGCCACATGCTCCGTATCGGTCACGTAGCAGATCGATTTGCCGCCATATTCGACCCGATAGCCTGTCGCGTCATTGGGATGGTTCAGCTTCGCGGTTTTCAATGTCAGCCCCTCATGAGGCCGCAGCACTTCGCCGGCACTGAAATCGTTGAAGCTGGTGGCGGCGGCGAAGATGTCGATGGGAACGGGAAACAGCGGCGCCACCATCATGGTGCAGATGACATCGCGCAGGCGACGGTCGGGCAGGAGATGGCCGGCCCAGAAACGTACCTTGCTGTGCGAATCGAAGAGGGGCGGAAAAAACGGCACGCCGACGATATGATCGAGATGACTGTGGGTCAGGAACAGATCGATATCCCGCGGGCCCTCGGCCTTCAGCTTGTTGCCCAGCGGCCGCAACCCGGTGCCGGCATCGAAGACCAGCACATGAGGCCCGCACTGGACTTCCAGGCAGGAGGTGTTGCCGCCATAGCGCTCATAGGAATGGCCGGGGCAGGCGATGCTGCCGCGCACGCCCCAAAAGGTGACCGATAGTTGCCCCGCCATTGCGACAAAAAATCAGAAACTCGGGGCTGTGGCAACCGCGAAGGTCAGACTCCGGCGGGTAACTACCCTAATCGACGCATGGGTTTAGCGCCGCCAGCCGCATGGAGAATCGATTGCGCCCCTACGGGGAAGGCGTCACGCTTCGCTCATGAATCAGGGACTTCACCGCGCTGGCGCTCCCGCTGAGAGCGTCGCGGGCGGGCAGATAGGGCGTTCGGGCACGGATTGGCCGGCGGTTGCCTTCGGCATCGCGCTCGCCTCTCTGGTCGCCTTTCAGCAGTTCAAGCTGCCGCCGGTGCTTCCCGTTTTGCTGGCCAACTATCATTGGGATCGCACCTTGGCCGGCGCAATGATGGCGATCTACGCCCTGGTCGGCCTGCTGTTTTCAATTCCCATCGGTCATGCCCTGCAGCGCCGCGGCGTGTTTCATCCGCTTCTGGCGGCACTCGCGGCCCTGATGCTGGGCGATCTGTTCACTCTTGCCTTTCCGGAAAATGGCTGGCTGGTTTTAGCGGCGCGAGCCCTGGAAGGCGCTGGCTATGCGCTGGGCGGCATAGCCGGACCCGCGCTGGCCAATCGCAGCGCCGCTCAGCGCGATCTGGGTTTTGTTGTCGGCCTGACCGCCGCCTGGATTCCTGCCGGCCAGCTCGCCGCAACCGGTCTCTCGCTGGTTCTGCCCGGCTGGCGGGGCCTGTGGGTTTCGGGCGCGATCGCAACATGCGCAATTGCGCTCTGGGCCGTGGCCTTGCGTCATCACAGCGTGCTTGCCGCACCATCAGGTGCCACAGCGAGGCGCATCAAGCCGACGACCCAGCAGCGCAACGAACTCTATCTGACCGGCGCGATCTTCCTGCTGTGGTCGCTGCAGTATTTTGCCTACGCCACCTGGCTGCCGCAGTATCTGGTGGAAGCGATGGGCCTCAGCCTGACCGCCGCCGCCGCCAGCTATGCGCTGCCGGCCGTCATGATCATCGTCTTCAATATGGTGACCGGCGCCTTGCTGGGGCGCGGCGTATCGCTGGCCCTGATGCTGACTTGCGCTTTGGCTTCGCAGGCGGCGATCTGGTGGCTGATCCCGCTGACCCATGGCAGCGTCGCGGGCCTTGCCTCTCTCATCATCTATGGCATCGGCGCCGGCGTGACGCCTGCCTGCCTGTTTGCCTTGCCGGCAACGATCCTGGGCCGCGCCGGTGCGCCGACGGCCTTCGGCTATATGATGACGGGGCGCAATACCGGCGTGTTCCTGGGCCCCATCCTGCTGGCCGAAGTGACCAAGGGTCTTGGCGGCTGGGGCGCGGCCTGGCCGGTCTTCGGCTCGACCACGATCCTGGCGATGGTCGCGGCAATCGGACTTGGCGCGCTGCTGCGCCGGCGCGAAAGCTAGGCGCTTCTTATGGCACCAGCCGGTAGCCGCCGGGTTCAGTCACCAGGATCTCGGCCTGGGAAGGATCGCGCTCGATCTTCTGGCGCAGGCGATACACATGGGTCTCCAGCGTGTGCGTGGTCACGCCGGCATTATAGCCCCAAACCTCGCCGAGCAGCGTGTCGCGTCCGATCACCCTTCCGGCGCGGTAGAGGAATTTGAGGATCGCCGCCTCCTTCTCGGTGAGGCGCACCTTCTTCTTGCCGCTGGTATCGGTCATCAGCTTGACGCTCGGCCGGAAGGTGTAGGGCCCGATCGTCAGTACCGCGTTGTCGCTGTGTTCGTTCTGCCTTAGATGAGCCCGCAGCCGCGCCAACAGCT
>DASXQK010000298.1:0-3366 GCA_036493015.1 Dongiaceae bacterium
AAGGCAGCGAAGGCGAGGAAGGCCAGGACGATGCCGGCGAGAGCGATGCCGCCGACAGCGAAGCCGAAATGCGGGGCGAGGGCGGCGAGGACAGCCCGAACCGGCCCGGCCGGCCGCCGGAAACCGATCCGCGCAAGCGCGGCAGCAACGAGCCCGCCTATCGCGCCTTCACCGAGGAATATGACGAGGTGGTCGAAGCCCACGATCTCTGCGATGCCGATGAGCTGGCACGGCTGCGCCAGCTGCTCGACCAGCAGCTGATCCACCTGCAGACGGTGGTTGGCAAGCTCGCCAACCGCCTGCAGCGCCGCCTGCTCGCCAAGCAGAACCGCAGCTGGGAATTCGATCTCGAGGAAGGGCTGCTCGATAGCGCCCGCCTGCCGCGCGTGGTGGTCAACCCGGAGATGCCGCTCTCCTACAAGCGCGAGCGCGATACCGAATTCCGCGATACCGTCGTCACGCTGCTGATCGACAATTCCGGCTCCATGCGCGGCCGGCCGATTACCGTTGCGGCGATGAGCGCCGATATCCTGGCCCGCACGCTGGAGCGTTGCGGCGTCAAGGTCGAGGTGCTGGGCTTTACAACCCGCATGTGGAAGGGCGGGCAATCGCGCGAGCGCTGGATCGCCGCCGGCAAGCCAACCAATCCCGGACGCCTGAACGACCTGCGCCACATCATCTACAAATCGGCGGATGCCCCCTGGCGGCGGGCCCGCAAGAGCCTCGGCCTGATGCTGCGCGAAGGCATCCTCAAGGAGAATATCGACGGCGAGGCCCTGCTCTGGGCCCATGGCCGGCTGATCGCGCGCCAGGAACAGCGGCGCATTCTGATGGTGATCTCCGACGGCGCGCCGGTCGACGATTCGACGCTCTCGGTCAATCCCGGCAACTATCTCGAGCGCCATCTGCGCGAGGTGATCGACTGGATCGAGACACGCTCACCCGTCGAGCTGATCGCCATCGGCATCGGCCATGACGTGACGCGCTACTACCGCCGCGCCGTGACCCTGGTGGACGCCGAACAGCTGGGTGGTGCGGTGATGGAACAGCTCGCCGACCTGTTCGACGAGGATCCCGGCATCGCGAAAAAGCGCGCGAACTGACGAAGTTCAGCTGCGGCTGAAGCTCGCGATCATGAAATCGGTGAAGGCGCGCGCTGCCCGGTTCTGCGAGGCATCCTTCAGCCGCGCCAGCAAGATCGGATGGCTAGGCAGGCTGTCCGTAATCGCCAGTTCGACGATCTTTTTGCCGTCATAGCTGCGGTCGCTTTTGGGACGGGAATAGACAACCGCGACCCCGTGGCCGTTGGCGACAAGTCCGCGCAGGAACTCGAAGGTGCCGGCCTGCAGCGTGGCCGCAATCTCGACACCGGCGGCTGAAAACAGGGCGACGATATGCTCGCGGCTCAACGGCTCGTCGGCCAGGACCAGCGGGTAGCGGGCAAGCTGGCGCAGGCTGACGCTTTTGCGCCGGCCGAGGGGATGATCGTCCGCCACGATGGCATAGGGGCGCTGCTCCGTCAGGACGGTGCGCTCGATGGATGGACCGAGGCCAAGGCCGTAGCTCAGCGCCAGGTCGATGGCGCCCGATTCAAGCTGCCGCGTCACCGTATCGAAATCGACAGTGCGCAGCGCCACGGCCACGCCCGGATATTTGCGGCCAAAGCCGCGCAGAAGTGACGGCACATAAAAGGCTGCCAGATCGAGGTAGGAGCCAAAGATGACCTGTCCCTGAAGCGGCCCCGTGTCGTCGCTCAGCCGTTCGGCCTGGGCCGCCTGGCTCAGCACCTGGCGGGCTTGCTGGACGACGTCCCGTCCGAAGGCGGTGAGCGAAACGCCCCGGCCGTGGCGGCGCACCAGAATGGCCTGGCCGAAATGCGCTTCCATGGCGGCAATCGCCACCGAAATCGCCGGCTGCGAGACATGCAGGGCGCCGGCCGCGGCCGTGATATTGCCGTGATCGGATGCTGCCACGAGATAGCTGTATTGCTTTAGGGAGATAGATAACATTTTCTAATGATCTCGATGATGAAACATTATTTTACCTGTGGGCTGGCCCGGTTCAAGCTTCAGAAATTCACACAGGATGCGCGCCGGAGAACGCGATGAACGTCACCAGCCAGCAGAGCGAGGCGTATCAGCGGGACGGCGCCATCGTCCTGCGCGGCGCCTTCAGCGAATGGGTCGATGTCCTTCGCCGCGGCGTCGAAGCGAACATGGCTGAACCCGGGCCCTATGGCAGCGAGAACGTGAGGCCCGGCGACGGTGGCGGGCGGTTCTTCGACGACTACTGCAACTGGCAGCGCATTCCGGAATTCAGCGATTTCATGCGCAATTCGCCGGCAGCCGCGATCGCCGGCCAGCTCATGGGTTCGCGCCAGGTCCAGGTTTTCCACGACCATGTCCTGGTCAAGGAGCCCGGAACGCCGAAGCCCACGCCCTGGCATCAGGACATGCCTTATTACTGCGTCGACGGGATGCAGACCGGCAGCTTCTGGATTCCGCTGGATCCGGTGAGCGAGGCGAACACGTTGCGGCTCGTTCTGGGTTCGCATCGCTGGCCGCGCCTGCTGCGCCCCAAGCGCTGGGCAGGCGGCGAGGACTTCTACGCCGATGACCGCCAGTTCATGGACCTGCCCGATGTCGAGGGCGGACAATACCGGATACTGGAGGCCGCACTTTCACCCGGTGACGCGATCCTGTTCAACTACCGCACGGTGCATGGCGCGCGTGGGAATACCGGTACCAACCGCCGGCGTGCCTTCTCCGCGCGCTTCGTGGGCGATGATGCGCGCTTTATCGAGCGCCCGGGCCGCACCTCGCCGCCTTATCCCGGCATCGCTCAGTCGAGCGGCGAACGCCTGCGTGAGGACTGGTTTCCCACCGTCTGGCAGGCGGCGTAGCGCAACTGCTGTCAGCGCCGGACCGACAAGATCCCACCGACTACGATCAGCAATATCCCGGCCACCGTCACCAGGCTCGGCGCTTCGGCGAACAGAACGATGCCCCAGATACTGGCGAAGCCGATATAGCTGAAATCGAAGGCTGCGACGGTTGCCGGCGGACCGGCCTGATAGGCGATGGCCGCTCCAACGCTGCCGATAATGATGGATACTACCAACAGAGCCATGACCAGCCATTCCTGCCCACCCATCGCACTCCAGGAACCCAGCAGGAATACGTTATCGGTGTCTGACGGGCCAATGAGCCGCACTGCGAGCGTCGCCAGCAGCCCGGTGGCGATGAATGAGACATTCAGGCTCAAGGACAGGACCAGGGGGTTTTCCTCGCGACAGCGCGTGCGCGTGAGGATCATGGCCAGCGCATAGAGCACCGCAGAGACGATCGGCAGGGCATAAGCATTAAA
>DASXQK010000299.1:0-1874 GCA_036493015.1 Dongiaceae bacterium
CTCCGATTTCGTCGACGTGAAGGCCAATGGCAAGATCGCCATGAAGCTGGAGGAGGGCGACCGGCTGATCGGCGTCTCCACCTGCACCGAGGCCAACGACGTGCTGCTGGCGGCAAGCGGCGGGCGCTGCATCCGCTTTCCGGTCAGCGATGTGCGCGTCTTCAGCAGCCGCTCATCCACCGGTGTGCGCGGCATCAGGCTGGCCGACAAGGATCAGGTGATCTCCCTCAGCATACTCCACCACATGGATGCCGAGACGGAGGAGCGCGAGGGCTATCTGCGCTACGCCTCGGCCCAGCGGCGCGGCCAGGACGAGGAGGCAGGCACGGAATCGGGCGAGCCGGTGAAGCCGCCGGCGCGCCTCGATGAGTTGAGGGCCAATGAGGAGTTCATCCTGACCGTTACCACCAAGGGCTACGGCAAGCGCTCATCGGCCTATGAATATCGCATCACCGGCCGGGGCGGGCAGGGCATTGCCAATATCGAGCGCTCGGAGCGCAATGGCGACGTGTCGGCCAGCTTCCCGGTAGCGGACAACGATCAGATCATGCTGGTGACCGATGGCGGCCAGCTGATCCGCTGTCCGGTCCACGATATCCGCCTTGCGGGCCGCAAGACCCAGGGCGTCGTCCTGTTCAAGGTCGCCGAGGGCGAGCGCGTTGCCTCCGTCGCTCATCTGGCGGAGGAAGAAGCAGAGAACAGCGCCGAAGCGGGAGCCGGCAAATGAGCCAGACCCGCGTTGCCATTTATCCCGGCACCTTCGATCCCATTACCAACGGGCATCTCGACATCATCCGCCGGGCCGCGCGGCTGGTGGATCGCCTGGTCATCGGCGTTTCCACCAATGCCGGCAAAGGCCCGCTCTTCGACGTCAACGAGCGGGTCAAGATGGTGCAGGCGGAGGTCGAAGCACTTGGCTTGCCCAAGGGCAACGGCACCGCCGAGGTCCGCTCATTCGACAATCTGCTGATGCATTTCGCCCAATCCGTGGGGGCGGGGATGATCCTGCGCGGTCTGCGCGCCGTCAGCGATTTCGAATACGAATTTCAGATGGCGGGCATGAACACCCGACTGAATGCGGATATCGAGACCGTGTTCCTCATGGCCTCGGACCGCCATCAGTTCATCTCCTCGCGCTTCGTCAAGGAGATTGGCCGCCTGGGCGGCGACATCACCAGCTTCGTGTCCGCGCGCGTAGCGAAGAACCTGGCAGAGCGCTTCGCCGAGGAACGCAAGAGCGGCAAGCAGCCCTGAACGGCCGGCGCTCTAATACGAAATCCAGCCGTTGACCGTGAACCGGCTGTCGGCGAATTGCTTCGAACGGCAGTTCACCGGCAGCACCTCATGCATCGTGTGGCTGGGAAAAAAGACAGCGGAATTGTCTTTCGGCTCGATCAACCAGTGTTCGTCGCCCGCCTCGTAGACCCCGTTCTTGACCGCAACCTCGTACAGCCGCAATTCGCCGCCCCGGAACGGCTTCGGGCTCGCGCGGAAGTAATAGACATAGCTGATGGTGCGATTCTCCAGGCCGGCGGCGCCGGAATCATTGTGCATGCCGTAGAAATCGCCGTCGTTATGGGCCGTGACCTGGCATTCGACGGCCGGGGCGCCGGTGGCAGTTGCCGCGCGCGTAATATCCAGACGCCGCGCAACGTCGCCCAGGGCCTGATTGAGGCGCGGGAGCATGATCGCAGCGATCCGGGCGTTTTCGTTAAGAACCAGCGAGGAACGACGCCGGCCGGAACCGCCGGCTGTTGTCGAGGGCTGAAAGCGGGATTCGCCGGCGAGGACCAGCTGGATGAGCTCGGCATGCTGCGCCGGAGCGAGGAATTCCTTCATGACCATGAAGGGGATGGCAGGCCGCTTGAGCTCGA
>DASXQK010000300.1:0-6215 GCA_036493015.1 Dongiaceae bacterium
TCTCCTCCAACGATCCGAATCTCCAGAACATCCCCGTGCGCACGGAAGAGGGGCGCAAGATCCGCGGCACCTTCATCGCCGAGAAGGGCCACAAGCTGCTCTCGGTCGATTATTCGCAGATCGAGCTGCGTCTGGCCGCCCACATGGCCGATGTCGCGGCGCTGAAGGAGGCGTTTCGCGACGGCGTTGATATTCACGCCATGACCGCAAGCCAGGTCTTCAACGTACCGGTCGAGGGCATGGATCCGATGATCCGGCGCAAGGCCAAGGCGATCAATTTCGGGATCATCTATGGCATCTCGGGCTTCGGCCTGGCCCAGCAGCTCGGCATCGCCCAGGGCGAGGCGAAGGCCTATATCGACGCCTATTTCGCCAAATACCCGGGCATCCGCGCCTATATGGATCGCACCAAGGCCGATGCACGTGCCCAAGGCTATGTCAGCACCGTCTTCGGGCGGCGCTGCCACGTGCCCGGCATCAATGACAAGAACCCGGCACGGCGCAGCTTCATGGAACGCGCGGCCATCAACGCGCCGATCCAGGGCAGTGCCGCCGATATCATCAAGCGCGCCATGATCCGCATCGATCCGGCGCTGGCGGCAGCTGACCTCAAGGCCCGCATGCTGTTGCAGGTCCATGACGAACTGCTATTCGAGGTGCCGGAGGCCGAACTGGAAGCAACTGCGGCTGTGGTGAAAAAAGTCATGGAGGGCGCGGCCGGCCCGGCACTCGAGCTCAGCGTGCCGCTGGTGGCCGATGTGGGGGTCGGGGATAACTGGGCAGCGGCTCATTGATTAACCGGGCGTTAAATTAGAGCGCTTTTGCTGACTGTTTTCGCCCGAATAGAGCCCGATAATTGCCACCTCGGGCCGCGCTCCATTTTTCCTATAAAAGCAGGCGAATTCCGGCGCGATTGAGTCCGACCATACGCGGACATCGATACCGCCGGTGTTCTGAAATCCCGGCCTGGGCCTCCCCGGCCTAGGCTCCCCCCGCCGGGGTCGTCCTTTCGGCTCGCGCAAGATGCACGAGTTCGGAGCGGGCGGCTCCGGCGTCCCATTTCTGGGTCCTGAAGACAGTACGCGCGATCGCGCCGCCGCGGCGAAAATCCGCGCCTTCCGGATCGATGCCGGTCATCCGCCAGCCTTCGCCTGGATTGTTGCCGGTGGCGTGCTGCGCGATGCGATTCACGGCATCGGCGTGATCACTGTTCATATGGGCGATGATTGATTCTTCCGCCTTCGCAAGCGGACGAGAATCGCCCATCAGCAAAATTTCGCTGGCTTCGATCCAGCGGATCCGTCCGAAGCCCGCGACGAGATGAGCGCGGGCCAAATCCATCCGGTACAGCCTGAAGTCACCGAAGCCCGAATAGAGAGCCGATGAGGGATGGCGGTTCGCGAACCGCGCCATCAGCCGCGCGTCTTCGATTGGCGCCACGGTGCCTGTCAGGCTGGCGCGCGATCCGGTCAGGGGATCGTCGAGGCCCGCCGTGCCATCGATCAACAGCGAGACGCGCGAATCCCGCGCGATGTTACGGCTATGCTCGGCGAGATCGGAAAGCAGCATCAGGGGCGCGGCGTCGAGATCGAGCGCCAGCAGAACCAGCGAGGCGTAGGGCGATCCCTCCGGCGCAATCGTCGCCAGGCTCGCCCGGTCGCTGTTGCGCATCAGCCGGCGCACAGTTGTGCCGGAAGGGGGCGGGCCCGAGGGGCGCGCGCCTTCCGGCGCTGGCTCGCTTTCAGCCATGATCTTGCCATCCTATACCGGCATGGTGGATTTTGTTCATCCGCTCCAGCCGCGCCGGGCCAACTCGACCGCCATGCCGTCCAACCGCCATCCTCTCACCTTGACCGCCGA
This sequence comes from Dongiaceae bacterium, assembly GCA_036493015.1. GTDB lineage: Bacteria > Pseudomonadota > Alphaproteobacteria > Dongiales > Dongiaceae > DASXQK01. Next base: position 1,861 of record DASXQK010000300.1, read on the forward strand.
CATGGTGGCACTGGTGGAGCGCATCGAGCCGGATCAGGGGCCGACCGCGGAAATGGCGCCGATTACCGATGCCGATTACGCCGAGCTGGTCGAGCGCCTGTTGGCTCAATACCGGCCGCGTGAGCTCTGGGTCTTCGCCTATGGCTCGCTGATCTGGAAGCCCGCCTTCACCGCCGCCGAGCATCGCCGGGCCACGATCTATGGCTGGCATCGCTCGTTTTGCATGGAGCTGGTTCGCTTCCGCGGCACGCGCGAGCAGCCGGGGCTGATGATGGTGCTGGATCGCGGCGGCTGCTGCCACGGTGTCGCCTATCGTCTGCCCAAAGGCGATCTCAAGGAACAACTCGCCACGCTTCTGCGCCGTGAGATGAGCACCAAGCATCACCAGGCGGGCCTGGCCCGTGTCACCAACTTCCCGCGCTGGCTCGCCGTCGAGGCGGGCAACCGCAAGCTGCGGGCGCTCGCCTTTGCCGCCAACCGCCAGGGCATGACCTATATCGGCAAGCTGCCGGCGAAAGATGTTGCCCGCCGGCTGGCGCGCGCCGCTGGCCATATGGGCTCGGGTGCCTATTATCTTTTCCAGACCGTGGCCAAGCTGGAAGAGCACGGCATCCACGATAGCGGCCTCTGGCATCTGCAGAAGCTGGTGGCCGACGAGCTGTGCGAATTGGCGGAAAAGGGCTGGGTCAAGGATCCCGAAGCCGGCCGCTGACACTACCCTCGATTTTGCCCCCTTTTCAGCCGCAATTCAGCCATATTGAAACGAGAACTTCCGGCGCCAATCGCCGGAGGGGGCCCCAGATGACTCAAACGATCGCGCTGGTCGATGACGACCGCAACATTCTCACCTCGGTCGCCATGACCCTGGAGAGCGAAGGCTTCACGGTGCGCAGCTTTTCCGACGGCGCGGAAGCGCTGCGCGGCCTGGCGGCACAACCCGTCGATCTCGCCATCCTCGATATCAAGATGCCGCGCATGGACGGCATGGAGCTGCTGGAGCGCCTGCGCAAGCAGAGCGACCTGCCGGTCATCTTCCTGACCTCGAAGGATGACGAGGTGGACGAGCTGATGGGCCTGCGCATGGGCGCCGACGATTACATCAAGAAGCCCTTCTCGCAGCGCCTGCTGATCGAACGCATCCGCGCCCTGTTGCGGCGCAAGAGCCTGGGCAAGGTTGATCCGGCGGCGGCACCCTCGGGCGACGTGATCCAGCGCGGCGAGCTGCTGCTCGATCCGGCCCGTCATGTCTGCAGCTGGACCAAGAAAAATGTCGATCTGACGGTGACGGAATTCCTGCTGCTGAAGGCGTTGGCCCAGCGTCCTGGCCATGTGAAAAGCCGCGACCAGCTGATGGATGCAGCCTATGGCGAGAACATCTATGTCGATGACCGCACCATCGACAGCCACATCAAGCGGCTGCGCAAGAAGTTCAAGCAGGTGGATACCGAATTCAACGAGATCGAGACGCTGTACGGTGTCGGCTATCGCTATCGCGAGAGCTGACCGGCCGTCGGGCGCGCCGTCGTGAGCCCGGTGCCCGCGGGCCTGCCCGCGTGAGTGCGGTAAAAGAGCAGCCGCGCCTCGGCGGGATGAAAGCGGGCGACAGCATTGCCCGGCCGTCCCGGCCGTCTTCGACGACACTGCCGCGCCGCCGGCGTTCTTCCCTCACCCGGCGCATCCTGACCCTCAACGTGCTGGCACTCGCCATTCCCGTGGCCGGGCTGCTTTATCTGGGTGAATACCGCTCCAGCCTGGTGCAGCAGCAACTCGACCTGCTGCGCACCGAAGGTGACCTATTCTCCGGCGCACTTGCCGCCAGCGGCGTGGTGACCGATCCCGCCGGCGGCGAGGAGCTGCTGCCGGAAACCACCCGCAGTACCGTGCGCCGCCTTGTCGATATCTCTAAGAATCGCGCTCGCCTGTTCGACCAGACCGGCGCCCTTATCGCCGACAGCGCGCGGCTCGTCTCCCCGGCAGGCCAGTTCGAGATCGAGATCCTGCCGCCGCCGGAGAGCGATACCCTGATCACGCGCTTGAGCCGCCGGCTCTATGACTGGGTGACCGGGCTGTTGCCCCAGCGCAAGCCGCTGCCGCTTTATCGCGAACGCGCCGAGCAGGTCGCGGGCGACTATCCCGAAGTACTCCAGGCGCTCGCGGGCGAGCCCGCCAACGCGCTGCGCGTCGACCGCAATGGCGGGCTGGTCTTGAGCGTCGCCGTGCCGGTGCAGCGCTATCGCCAGGTGCTGGGGGCCGTCATGCTCACCTCCAATGGTGATGCCATCGATGCCGCGGTGCGCGATGTGCGCTTCAGCATCCTGAAGGTGTTCGGCGCGGCGCTGGCGGTGACGATCCTGCTCTCTCTCTATCTTGCCGGCACCATCGCGCGGCCGGTGCACCGCCTTGCGGAAGCGGCCGAACGGGTTCGCCGCGGCAAGGGAAGGCAATTGGAGATCCCCGATTTCACCCGGCGGGGTGACGAGATCGGCGATCTTTCCGGCGTGCTGCGCGAGATGACCGAGACGCTGTGGACCCGCATGGATGCCATCGAACATTTCGCCGCCGATGTCGCCCATGAGATCAAGAATCCGCTTTCATCCCTGCGCAGCGCGGTAGAGACCGTTGCGCGCATGGAAGATCCGGCCCAGCAGCGCAAACTGATGGCGATCATCCTGGACGACGTGCAACGCCTCGACCGCCTGATCAGCGATATTTCGGATGCGAGTCGCGTCGATGCCGAGCTCTCGCGCGCCGACAAGGCGCCGCAGGATATCGGCCGGCTGCTCCAGACCCTGGCCGAGGTGCATGAAGCAACGGCCAAGCCCGGCGCGCCGCGCATTGTTGTGGGATTGCCCAAGGGCCAGACGCTGACGGCGCCGGTCATCGAGGGCCGGCTGGTGCAGGTACTGCGCAACCTGATCGCCAATGCCATTTCCTTCAGCCCGCCGGGCGGCATCATCACGCTGGGTGCGCGGCGCGATGGGCGGCGCCTGCTGATCTATGTTTCCGATCAGGGGCCGGGTATTCCCGACGACAAGCTGGAGGCGATCTTCGACCGCTTCTACAGCGAGCGGCCGTCAGGGGAGAAGTTCGGGACCCATTCCGGCCTCGGTCTCAGCATTTCGCGCCAGATCATCGAGGCCCATGGCGGTCGCATCTTCGCCGAGAACCTGACCGATACCTCCGGCACCTCAACCGGCGCACGCTTCACCATTATTCTGCCTATGGCATGAGCGTCGGAAACACCAACAAAGCCGATCCGATGCGCCTGCAGCTTCACGGCACGGCGGTTGCGATTGAGGGCCGGGGCGTGCTGCTGCGCGGGCCATCGGGCGCGGGTAAATCCAATCTCGCCTGGCGGCTGATCGAGGCAGGCGCGGGGCTGATCGCCGACGATCTCTGCGAAATCCGCCGCCAAGATGGCCGCCTGATCATCGACCTTCCGGCCGCCGTCGATTCGCGCTTTCGCGGCTCTATCGAGCGGCGGGGGGTGGGAATCGCGCAAGTTCCCTGGTTCGGTCCGGCCCCGCTCGGCTTGGTGGCCGATCTGAGCATTGGCCCGGTTGCCACAAGCGCCCCGGAAACCGTTGAATTGCTGGGTCTAGCGCTACCCTTGGCTGTTCTCGGTCCATTCCAGCCTTCGGCTATCCCCGTTTTGCGCCGAATGGCCCTACCGCAACTAGTGGATTAGGCCCCCATCAGGGGTATAATCACGGCCCCATGAACCAGGCTGCGACATCCGCGCCGGCGAGGGCGCCTGCCCCGGCGGCCTCTTCAGTGCGCCTGCCTCTTATCCTCGTCACCGGCCTCTCGGGCGCCGGGCACAGCACGGCGCTACGCGCGTTGGAGGATCTGGGCTACGAAGCCGTCGACAATCTGCCCCTGACCTTCCTGACCACGCCCGAAAGCATCGACCGCCCCATGGCCATTGCGGTGGATAGCCGCACGCGCGGCTTCAGCCCGCAGGCCCTGCTGGAGCGTATCGAGCGGCTGCGCGCCGATCCGGCGCTGAAGGTGTCGCTGGTGTTCCTGACTTGCTCCGACGAGGTGCTGCAGCGCCGCTATACCGAGACCCGCCGGCGCCACCCTCTGGCCCAGGATCGGCCGGTGGCCGACGGTATCCGGCAGGAGCGGCTGCTGCTGGATGGCCTCAGTGCTGCCGCTGACCTGGTGATCGACAGCAGCGATCTGGCGATCGCCGATCTGAAGCGTCTGATGCAGGGGCATTTCGGCCTCGAGCGCCAGCCGGGCCTGGCGATCGCCGTCCAATCCTTCTCCTATCGCCACGGCCTGCCGCGCGAAGCCGATCTGGTCTTCGATGTGCGGTTCCTGGCCAACCCGCATTACCGTCCGGAGCT
>DASXQK010000301.1:0-20558 GCA_036493015.1 Dongiaceae bacterium
TCCGCCATGCGCTGGCGCAGCACCACTGGCCCGAAGTCGAACTCATGATTGCCCAGGGTCGCGTAATCGACGCCGATGCCGTTCAGCATGTCGATCATCTGGCTGCCGCGGGTAAGCCCGGACATGAAGGAGGGCGACAACAGATCGCCGCCGAACGTCACCACGGTGTTGTAATTGCGGGCCCGCTGGTTGCGCACAATCGTTGCGGCCTCTGCCAGGCCACCCTTGCCCGCTTCCGGCAGCAGTTCGTAGACATCGTTGAAATGCAGGAAGGTGACGTGGATCGGATCGGCCGCATTCGCCCGCGAGGAAGCTAACCCCGCCGTCAGCAGCAGGGCGAGCAAGCCAATGACCGTCAATTTCAAGTGCCGGCAACGCATCGAATCCCCCGAAATGCAGCGCAACCCGGCCAATATAGGGCAGGAATGGCCGGGCGCGTAAGCCCGAGGCTGGATCGCGTCCTACAGCGCTACCAGACCGGTAACCTCGCGTTTGAATGGCAGGGCATCGCCCAGCGGCGGCGCCTCGAACTCCTCGGCATAACGCCGGCCGGCGTAGACGGCCGCCGCGATCGTAGAAGGCGCCCAGGCATCGCCGAGCGCCTTGAGCGAAACCAGCCCGGCCGCCGCCCATTCGCTTTCGCGGGCCAACAGTGCCTTCGTCAATGATTCGTTAGGCAATCGGGCCGTGACCATCACAAGCGCATCCGCCGCCATTTCGTTCAGCCGTCCGGTGAAGGCGCAGGCTGTCACCAGCGACGCCTTGCGCACCTCGGTCACTGCCCGCCCGGTGACGATGGTGACACCCATCTCCAGCAGGCGCGCCTGGATGAAATGCTGCTCCATGGTGTTGCGGGTCCAGTTGGAGACCTCGCTGGCGGGCGTGATCAGCGTGACCTGGCAGCCCAGCGCCACCAGCTTCTCGGCCAGCAAACCGCCCATGTAATAATGATCGTCGTCATAGATCACGACATTGCTCTCACTGGGCCCATTTCCCGGCACCGTCCCGACCATCACATCGTCCGGCGTGAAGAGCGGCATGGCCGCATCGATCGGGATCGGCTTCAGGTGGAAACGAGCCACGCCATCGCGCCGCCAGCTCGATCCCGTTGCCAGCACGACGTGATTCGCGCCGAACTCCAGGACCTGATCGATAGTCATCGCGCTCTCAAGATAGATCTCGACATTGGCGAGCTTGTTCAACTGCTGCAGCCGGTGATCGCGTACTCGCGCCCAGGCGGCCAGGCGCGGCAGCTTTGCTTCCAGGGTGACGCGGCCGCCTAGCTCAGCGCGAGCCTCGGCCAGGGTCACCGCATAGCCGCGCTGGCCCAGCGCGCGGGCGCATTCCAAACCTGCGGGTCCGCCACCCACGACCAATACCTTGGCTTCGGAGCGCCTGGGCGCAATGCGTTCGGGATGCCAGCCCTTGCGCCATTCCTCGCCCATGGTCGGGTTCTGGGTGCAGCGGATTGGCGATTGGGTGAAATCACCACTGACGCAGATATTGCATCCGATGCATTCGCGGATGTCTTCCAGCCGCCCCTCTTCGATCTTCTTCGGCAGGAAGGGATCGGCGATGGAGGGGCGCGCCGCACCGATCAGATCGAGCAGGCCCTTGCTGACCTGGCGCACCATGGCGTCAGGCGAGGTGAAGCGCCCAACGCCCACGACTGGTTTCGTCGTGAGCGCCTTGAGACCAGCGATATAGGGCTCCTGGCTGCCCTCCTCGGCAAAGCGCGAGGTGCGCGAATCCTCGTCCCAGCCGCTGAGGGTGAAGTCCCAGAGATCGGGCAGTTCGGCCATACGGCCGATGACCTCTTCTATCTCGGCTCTCTCGAGCCCCGCCTCGCCCACCATCTCATCGACGCTGATGCGCACCGCGACCGCACCGCCATCGCCCACGGCCTCCTTCGCATCCTCGGTCACCTCGCGCAGCAGGCGCATGCGGTTTTCCAGGCTGCCGCCATATTCGTCGCAGCGGTCGTTGTAGCGGCGAGAGAGGAAATGCTGCAGCACGCAGAAGGCGTGAGCAGCATAGACATAGATTATGTCGTAACCTGCCCGGCGCGCGCGCACCGCCGCGTTGCGATGCCAGCGGCGCAGATCGGCGATATCCTGCTTGTCCATGGCGCGGGCCTGGACCGGATCGTTGAAGAATGTCGCGATCGGCAGATGGGCCGGGCCCATCGGCACTTCGCGGGTATAGAAGTTCGAACCGTTCATGCCGTTATAGGCAAGCTCGATGCCGGCCAGCGCGCCATGGCGATGGATCGCCTCACTGGTGCGGGCCAGCGCCGGAATGTCCTGATCGTCCCACAAACGCAGCTCGATGAACGGCGTGATCTCGGATGTCGGGTGGATTTCCACCTGCTCGGTGCAGACCACGCCCCAGCCGCCCTCCGCCTTGATGGCGCGCATGGTGGCGAGCGCCGTCACATCGCGATAGCCCATGCCGTTGCAATGGGGCACCTGATAGAAGCGGTTCTTCGTGGTCAGCGGCCCGATCTTCACGGGCTCGAACAGGATGTCGTAGCGGGAATCGCGCGGCATGATGGCCTTTGTTGAAAGTAGAGCGGCACTATAAAGGGCCGCGCATCTTGCCATTCGGGCGGCTTCGGGCAAGAACTCGCGGGCTTGCCCTGTCCGGACGTTCAGTTTAGTTTAGTAAACAAGCCATGCTGCGGGGAAACGCCATGAAAAAATTCATGAATTCCGTCGACGAGATCCTGAACGAGAGTCTTCGAGGTTTCGCCGCTGCCCATGCCGATATCGTGCGCCTCCATGGCAAGCCGGTCTTCGTGACCCGTGCCGCGGCCACGCGCAAAGGCAAGGTGGCGCTGATCTCCGGCGGCGGCTCAGGTCATGAGCCCCTTCATGCCGGTTTCGTCGGCCGCGGCATGCTGGATGCTGCCTGCCCCGGCCAGGTCTTCACCTCGCCCACCCCGGACCAGATGGCGGCGGCGGCCACGGCGGTGGATGCCGGCGCCGGCGTGCTGTTCATCGTCAAGAACTACTCCGGCGACATGATGAATTTCGAGATGGGCGCCGACATGGCCTCCGTCGCCAACGTCTCGGTCATCACCAATGACGATGTGGCGGTGGAGAATTCCACATATACCACCGGCCGGCGCGGCGTCGCCGGTACCGTGGTGGTGGAGCGCATCGTGGGTGCCGCCGCCGAGGATGGCGCCGATCTTGCCGCCTGCAAGGCACTGGGCGAGCGGGTGAACAATGCCACGCGCTCCATGGGCGTGGCGCTGACAAGCTGTACCGTGCCGGCGGCAGGCCGGCCCACCTTCGACATCGATGACAAGGATATGGAAATGGGCGTGGGCATCCACGGCGAGCCCGGGCGCCGGCGTGTGCCCGCGGCACCTGCCGATGAGATCGCCGCGAGCATGATGGAGGCGATCCTGGGCGACCTGCAGCCCAAGGCGGGTGCACCGGTGCTTCTGCTCGTCAACGGCTTCGGCGCTACGCCGCTGATGGAGCTTTATCTCATGTATGACGCGGCCCGCCGTATCTGCGAGGGCCGCAAGATCGCCATCGCCCGCTCGCTGGTGGGCAACTACACAACCTCGCTCGACATGGCAGGCTGTTCGATCACGCTGACACAGATGGATGACGAGATGGCGAAGCTCTGGGACCGGCCGCTGCATACGGCAGCACTGCGCTGGGGCTGTTGAGCTAGAGTTTGCGCACCAGCTTTTCGAGCTGACGCGCCATCTGGCGCAGCAATTCGTCCATCTCGCGCTCGATCTCCGGATCGTCGACGATCGGCAGCTCGATCTCGACGATGCGCTTCTCCCGCAATTTGCGCTGGGTCCGCGGTTCGGCGCGCGGGTGATGGGGATGGGCCGCCTCGTAAGCAGCAAGGAAAGCCTGTTTTTCCTCCGGCGCCAGATGGCAGATGCGGAAAATCGCCTCCAGATGGCGCGCCGGTACCGGTATCGGATAGATCGGGTTGGTGATCTGGGAAACAAAGCTGCGATGCTTGCCGATGGCGCGCGCAATCTTGAGCCGCAGGCCGGATGGGCGCCGGTCGATATACTCCTGCAACAACCGCTTATAGGCTGCAACCAGCTCGTCTCGGCTGGATGCCGGCGTCTTCGCTTTTTCCCGGGCTGCCGTTTCAGCCATGGCGGGCGATCTCAGCCTTCACCTTGGCAAGGCGCGCCGGAGCGACTGAGATGCTGCGCAGGCCCAGATCGAGCAGCTTGGGCAGATAACGCGTATCGCTTGCCATATCGCCGCAGAGCCCCACGTCACGGCCACTTGCCGCCCCATGGGCGACGACTCGGCCGATCAATTCCAGTACAGCCGGATCGAGGGGATCGTGCAAGGCGGCCACAGCGCTGTTATCGCGGCTGGTGGCCGTCACATATTGGACGAGATCGTTGCTGCCGATGGAAAAGAAATCGACGTCGAAGCGCGCCACATTGATGGCGGCGGCCGGCACCTCGACCATCATGCCGAGGCTGGGCATGGACGCCTTGATGCCGGCGCCGGCCAGATCGGCGACAGCGGCCTTAAGCAGTGCGCGGGTCTCCTCGATCTCGCGCGGCACCGTGACCATGGGCAGCATGACCTTGAGCAGGCCGGTCGCCGCCGCGCGGGCCAGCGCGCGAAGCTGGATGGCGAAGACATCCGGCCGCGAGAGCGACAGGCGGATGCCACGCAGACCGAGGAATGGATTGGCCTCGCCATCCGGCGTCAAGCCCGGGATCGGCTTGTCGCCGCCGGCATCGAGCGTGCGGATGGTCACGGGCCGGCCCTTCGCCCAGGCGATCAGCCGGGCATAAATCTCGAACTGCTTCTGCTCATCCGGCCAGCCGCCGGGGGTGGAAAACAAAAACTCCGTGCGGGTCAGGCCGATGCCGTCGCAATGGGACGCTTCCAGGCGCTCGACGATGCCGGGCTCATCCACGTTTATCGCAACGGCAATGCGCACGCCGGCGGAGGTAACCGCCGGCCTCGGCAGGAATTCGGCTTCCGCTGCCGCGGTGGCGTTGCGCGTCGTCATCCGCCGGCTAAAGATGTCGCGGGTATGACGGATCGGGTCCTGGATCAGCCGCCCTTCCTCTGCATCCAGAATGGCGTCGGCGCCGGCGATAAGATCGGCCGCACCCAATCCCACGATCAACGGAATGCCGCGGGCGCGCGCCAGTATCGCGACATGGCCGTTAGCGCTGCCTGCCAGTAGCGCGCCGCCGCGATAATTGCGCCAATCGACCTCCAGGAAACGCGAGGGCGCCAGATCCTCGCCGACATAGATACGGGCTTCATCGTCTTCGCCCGGGGCATGCCCCTCATCCGGCTCGCCGGTCAGCAAATCGAGCACGCGGTCGCGCAGATCGGCGAGGTCAGCGGCGCGGGCACGAAAATAGGCGTCCGCTGCTGCCTGATACTCATTCACCTGTGCATCGAGAGCCTGACGCCAGGCCGTGGCCGCAGCACTGCCACCTGCAATTACCTGACGCACTGGCTCGATCAATTCGTCATCCTCGATCAGGGCGATCTGGAATTCGAGAATGCCCTGGGCTGCTTCGTCCACTGTCTGGCTAAGCCGTGCGAGCTGGGTTGCGGCCGTCGAAAGGGCCTGATCGAGCCGCGAGGCCTCCTCGGCCGGCGTGCCGATTGCCATCTCGCTTGCCGCCCGGCGCGCATGGACGCGAATACGCCCGGATACGAGACCGGGCGAGGCGACCTTGCCGGAGAAAATGCGTTCAGGCCGCTGAATGCTCATCGAAGTCACGCTTCACCAGCCCGACAAGGGCGTCGATGGCTGCGGGCGCATCGGGGCCGAGGGCGCGGAAATGTACGGTCGAGCCTTCCCGCAGCTTGAGGCCCATGACGCGAACGATGCTCTTGGCGTCGACCCAGTCGACGACGCCCTCGCCGCGCAGATGGACGGACGAAGCAAAAGTCTTGGCGAGCTTGGTGAGCTTCACGGACGGGCGGGCATGCAACCCGATGCCATGAGTGATAAGGGCAGACCCTTCGGCGGCGGTCTCGGCGTTCATGCTTGTACTCTCACCTGATCCCCTCACGGCCGCCGATCACGGCGCCAGTTCCTCGGCGGTGGCGCGGACCTGCTCCAGCGTCCCGCCGCCGGCAGCTTCCGTGGCGGCCATCACCGCCCCTTCGACAATCGGCGCGTTACAGATCACCACCTTGCCGCGCCAGGCCTCCGGCAGCATTTCGATGGCCATCTCGCTGTTGGTTTCCGCGCCGCCAAGATCGACGAGGATGGCAACGCCCTTGGGTGACCATACCTTTTTGATGGCGGCGATGATCGAGGCGACATCGGTGCCGAGCCCGCCGGCGGGATTGCCGCCGCTGGCCGCCACCGGCACCTCATGGCCCACCATCTGGCGCACCATGTCGACGGTGCCGCGCGCGACCTCGGCCGAGTGCGAGACGATGACGATGCCTACGCGGCTGTTTGCTGTCATGACAAGCGCCCCCCCTCGAGCGCTGGCTGGGCGGCAAGAACGCCGATCACGGCATGGGCCAGAAGCTGGCTGGATCGCGCGCCGGGATCGAGATGGCCGATGGAACGCTCGCCCAGGAATGAGGCGCGCCCCTTGCTCGCCTTCATTGGCTTTGTCGATTCGAGACCGGCATCGGCGGCGGCTTTCACGCGATCGCCAAGACCGGCCGGATTCGAAACACTCGCCTGCAGCACATCGACCACGGGCTGGAGAACCTCCAGCATGGTCTTCTCGCCTGTCGTTGCCTTCCCGCGCGCCTTGACCGCATTGACCGCCGCGGCAAAGGCGCGGGCGGCATCGGCCAGGCTGGGCTCGGCCGGAATGTCCTTGCCCAAGGCCATGAACAAAGTGCCGTAGAGCGGGCCTGAGGCGCCGCCGATGGTCATGACCAGATGCGTACCAAGGGCCTTCAGCATGTCAGGCAAGGGTTTGGACGCCAGGTTGGCGCGGTCGGCCAGCACGGCATCGAAGCCGCGCTTCATGTTGGAGCCATGATCGCCATCCCCGATGGCGCGATCGAGATCGGTCAGCTCGCCCGCATGGCTGGCAATCGCCTGCGCCATCGCCGCGATCAGTCGATCCTTGGTTTCAGTGTCCAACTTCATGCTGCGATCCGGTTACCGTTGCGGTCGAAATAGAGTGGCCGCAGCACCTCGATGGCAACATCGTCGCCCACGCCGAGGCCGGCATCGGGATCGGCCAGGGTCACCACATCGTTGTCGCCGACTTTGATATGCAGATGGTTGCGGTCGCCCAGATGCTCGATCCAGGTCACCTTGCCCTTGGCCGTTCCGCCGGCCGATTTCGAGATCTTCAGATGCTCGGTGCGCACGCCGATCGTGGCAGCGGCGCCGGGCGCTGCGATGCCGGCGAGCATTTCGCGCGGGATCAAATTGATCCCCGGCTGACCCAGGCGTGCGGCAACCTGCACGTTGGCGGGGTTTTCATAAACTTCGCGCGGTGTGTCGACCTGCACCAGCCGCCCATGCTCGATCACCCCGATACGCGTTGCCATGGTCATGGCTTCGATCTGGTCATGGGTGACATAGAGGATGGTAGCACCCAGATCCTGCTGGATGCGCTTTAGTTCAAGGCGCAGCTCGGCGCGCAGCTTCGCATCCAGCGAGGAGAGCGGCTCATCCATCAGATAGACGGACGGACGGCGCACCAAAGCGCGGCCGATGGCCACGCGCTGCATCTCACCGCCCGAAAGACGTGTCGCCCGGTTGCCGAGTTTCGCCGTGATCCGCAGCATCTCGGCTACTTCGCCGACCTTGCGCTTGATCTCGACCTCCGGCACCCGCCGCAAGGGTGAGCGGAGCGGAAAGGCAAGATTGTCGAAGACCGTCAGATGCGGATAGAGCGAGTATTGCTGGAAAACGAACGTCACATCGCGGGCCGCGGGCGGCAGCCTGGTGACGTCCTGATCGGCGATGGTGATACGGCCCGTATCGGGCTTCTCCAGCCCCGCCACCAGCCTCAGCGTCGTGGTCTTGCCTGCTCCTGTCGGCCCCAGCAGCACCAGGAACTCACCATCCCGGATGAAGAGCGACAGATCGGATATTGCGGTCAGGTCGCCAAACGTTTTGGTCACGCCCTGAAGTGTCACATCAGCCATGACTGGCACCCTCGAACAGGGCCGTGCGCACGGCCTTGCCGCTCGCCTTGTCGAACAACGACAGCTTCTCGCGGCGGAATTCGAGGCCGACGCGCTCGCCCCGGCGAACGGCCGTCCCCGCAGGCAGCCGCGCGCGCAGCGTGCCGTGACCCGTCGTCATGGTGACGATCTGGGTAGTGCCAAGATATTCGGTGCCGAAAATCTCGCCCTTCACCGCGCCGTCATCGCGCAGGCGAACATCTTCCGGCCTGATGCCCAGGATCAGATCGCGCGGCTCCATATCCTCATGGACCTCCGGCACCCCGACAGCGCCTTCCCCGAGCCGCACCGAAGTCGCGCCCCGGCTGAGCCCGCCATGAAAATCGAGGAAGTTCATGGGCGGCGAGCCGATGAAATCGGCGACGAAGAGCGAAACCGGACGTTCATATATCTCGCGCGGCGTGCCGAGCTGCTCGATCACGCCACGATTCATCACCGCGATCTTGTCGGCCAGCGCCATGGCTTCGAGTTGGTCATGAGTGACATAGATCGTGGTGGCGCCCAGACGATTATGCAGCTGGCGCAATTCACCGGTCATGATGTGGCGGAATTCGGAGTCGAGCGCACCCAGCGGCTCGTCCATCAGGAAGGCCTTGGGCTTGCGCACGATGGAGCGTCCCAGCGCCACGCGCTGCCGGTCGCCGGAGGCAAGCCCGCCCACGGAGCGATCGAGCAGATGAGTGATGCGCAGGATCCGGGCCGCCTCTTCGACGGCGGCGCGGATTTCGGCGCGCGGCATGCCCTGGCATTTCAGCGGAAAGCCGATATTGGCGCGGACCGTCATATGCGGATAGAGGGCGAAGAGCTGGAAGACAAAGGCAATATCGCGCTCGGCGGCGCGCCGGAAGGTAACATCCTCCCCGCCCAGCAGGATACGGCCGGACGTCGGCAGTTCCAGCCCGGCGATCATGCGCAGGGTCGTGGTCTTGCCGCAGCCCGATGGCCCCAGCAGGCAGAAGAATTCGCCATCGGCCACGGTAAAGCTCGAATCCAGCACGGCGATAAAATCGCCGAAGGCCTTGTGCAGGTGATCGATGCGGATCTCGGCCATGCCCGCCTCAATCCGGAAACTTGCTGACGATCATGAACATGACGGTCCCGGTCAGGATCGTGACGAAGGAATAGGTGTAAAGATCGATCGAGATCGGCTGCATCAGCATCACGACGCCAAGGCCGATCAGGACGGTTGCAAGATTCTCCCACGGGCCGCGGCGAAAAATGCGCCGCAGCACCGAGCGGCCGGCCGCCGCGGGTTTGACGTCCGTGCTCATCGCCGCACCGCTCCGAACGTGATGCCGCGCAGCAGCAATTTGCGCAGCAGGATCGTAAAGACGACGATCGGCACCAGGAACAGGGTGGTGCCCGCGGCGACCGCCGGCCAATCCTGGCCGCCCTCGCCGATGATGAAGGGGATGAAGGGCGGCGTTGTCTGCGCCTCGCCCGAGGTCAGCAGGACGGCAAAGGCATATTCGTTCCAGGAGAAGATCAGGCAGAAGATCGCGGTGGCGGCAATGCCGGTCGAGGCCTGGGGCAGTACGACCTTCCAGAAAGCCTGCAGGCGGCTGTAGCCGTCGATCATGGCCGCTTCCTCGTATTCGCGCGGGATCTCGTCCATGAATCCCTTCAGCAGCCAGACCGAAAGCGACAGGTTCACCGCCGTATAGAGCAGGATCATGCCCAGCCAGCTGTCCATCAGGCCGAGCTGGCGATACATCAGGTAGATGGGGATCGCGACCGCGATCGGCGGCATCATGCGCGTCGACAGGATGAAGAACATCAGATCGTCCTTCAGCGGCACCTTGAAGCGCGAAAAGGCGTAAGCCGCGATGGTGCCGAGCACCACCGCGAGGAATGTCGAGCCGAAGCCGATCACCAGTGAATTCATGTATCGCTGGAGATACTTCGAGGGCCCGGCGATCACCATGTTGCGCGAGCGCACGAGTTGGTCATACCAGGCCGTCGCCGGCGGCAGCGTGGCGATGAATTCCGGCGTCTGGCGCGTGCGGGTGGTGAACAGGTTCACATAGCCCTCGAGCGAGGGCGAAAACAGGATCTTCGGCGGATAGGCGATGGAATCGTCCGGCGTCTTGATTCCGGTCAGCACGATCCAGACCAGCGGGATCATCGTGATCAGCGCATAGGCGATGACGAGGACGGCCGCCAGGCGCCGGGAAAACGCGCCGGGTGCCACGATGGAATGGGCGGTTGTCAGGCTCATCGCTGTTTCACCCGGTTGAGGGCCTTCACATAGATGTTGCCCAGGCCGAAGATCGTGACGAACAGGATGATGGCGAGCGCGGAAGCATAGCCTGTGCGCCACTTCTCGAAGGCTTCGCGCTTCAGCGTGATGGAGGCCAGTTCGGTGGTCGAGCCGGGCCCGCCATTGGTCAGCAGGTTCACCAGATCGAACATCTTGAAGTTCTCGATGCCGCGGAACAGCACCGCCAGCATGATGAACGGCATGGCCATGGGCAGCGTGATCGACCAGAACTGGCGCCAGGGCGAGGCGCGGTCGACCTCGGCGGCCTCGTAGATGTCGTTGGGGATCGAACGCAGGCCCGCCAGGCAGATCAGCATGACATAGGGCGTCCACATCCAGGCATCGACGATGACGATCGACCAGGGCGCCAGATCCACATCGCCGATCATGGCGAAGGAGTCTGCCGGAATGCCGGTGACGAACGAGACGATTTCGTTGAACAGGCCGATCTGGGGGCGGAACAGGAAGCTCCAGAAATTTCCCACCACGGCGGGCGACAGCATCATCGGGATCAGGATGACCGTCGTCCAGAAACCGTGACTTTTGAACTTGCGGTCGATCAGATAAGCCAAGCCGAAGCCCAGCAGGGTCTCGATCACGATCGTCGCGACGACGAAATGCGCCGTGACCTGCATGCCGGCCCACAGATCGGGATCGTTCAGGATGTCGCTGTAGTGCTCCAGGCCGATCCATTTCAGCGGGGCGTTCGGCCGGTTGGCGCGGTAATTGGTGAAGGAAAGCGTGACCGCCCAGATGAGCGGGAAGATGTTGATCACCAGCAGCAGCAGCATCGTCGGGCCGATGAAGAGCCAGGCAATACCGCGGTCGGACAGGCCCCGGACACGGCCGACGATCGTCGGCGGCGTCGCCATCTGGCTCAACAGTCCGTGCTTTTCGGCCATGTCGCTCATCGCATCATCACTGCGCTGGGTCACTTTGATGTGAAAGGCTTACCAGGGGCAAGACGGGTTCAAGGCCCGGGCTGCAAGGTCAGGGTGAAGGCCGACTTTCGGCCCCCGCACCGGGGAGCCAGTGCGGGAGACCGATAGCCGCGGCGCCGAAGCGCCGTAACGCTCGAATTAGATCTTGCCTTCGTCCTTGAAGACCTTCTCCCAGTCCTTGACCAGCGCGTCGAGAGCTTCCTTCGCCGTGCCCTTGTCAGCGACCACGTAGTCGTGGATGCGCTTCTGCATGTCGAGCAACAGCTCGGCATAGGAAGGCTCGGCCCAGAAGTCCTTGACGATGGCCATCGAGTCCAGGAACGTCTTCGCATACGGCGCCGTGTTCACGAAGTTCGGATCGTTGAGCACCGACAGCGCACAGGAGTAGCCGCCGAGAGCCCACCACTTCTTCTGCACCTCGGGCTTGACGAACCACTTGATGTACTTGAACGCATCGTCCTGGTGGTCGGAATAGGAGACTACCGAGATTCCCTGGCCGCCGAGCTGGGCAAAGTGTTGCTTCTCGGCCGGATTGGGGAAGAAGCCGATCTTGTCGCCGCCGACATTCGGGTCCTTGTAGAGGCCCGGCCAGGTGAAGGCGAAGTTCATATGGAGTGCGACCTGGCCCGATTTGAAGGCGTCGGCCGATTCACCCATATAGACGTTGGTGGCACCGGGAGGCGTGCAGCACTTGTAGAGTTCCTTGTAGAACTCCAACCCCTTCACGGCGTCGGGCGAATTGACGAAGCCCTCCATGTCATAAGGCTTCTTCGGGTTCTGATACTCGAAGCCCCAGTCGTAGAGGACGTTGGTGACGCCCATGGTGATGCCTTCGGAGCCGCGCTCGGTATAGATCGAGGCGCCGTAGACCTTCTTGCCGTCGATTTCGCGGCCCTGAAAGAATTCCGCGATGTTCTTCAGCTCGTCATAGGTCTGTGGGGGCGCCAGATCGTGACCGTATTTTGCCTTGTACGCGGCCTGGATCTCGGGACGCTGGAACCAGTCCTTGCGATAGGTCCAGCCGACCACGTCGCCCATGGCGGGCAGCGCCCAGTAATTGGGCGTGTTCTTCGGCCATTCGGAATAGCCCACCACCGTCGCCGGCAGGAAATCCGACATCTTGATGCCGTTCTTGTCGAAGAAATCGTTCATCTTGACGTAGTGGCCGTTCTCGGCGGCGCCGCCGATCCACTGGCTGTCGCCGATGATCAGATCGCAAAGCTTGCCGTGCGAGTTCAGTTCATTGAGGAAGCGGTCGGCGTAGCTGGTCCAGGGAACGAACTCGAACTTCATCTTGATGCCGCTCTCGGCGGTGAAGTCCTTCGAGAGCTCCACCAGGGCGTTGGCCGGGTCCCAGGCGGCCCAGCAGAGGGTAAGCGATTTATCCTGTGCATGCGCACTGAACGGCGCCAGTACTCCGGCCGCGGCAACCACCGCCGCCGTCATAAGCGTTTTCCACACTCGCATCTGTATCCTCCCAAGATTTAAATTCCGGCGAGTCTTCCCGCTCGCGGTTTCGCGTATTGGCAGCCTACGTCTCTGGCGACACCTCGTACTATGAGACCGACGTTGACCATCTTCAGCCGACGCCGTCGGCGGGCTCGACATAAACTATACTGAACTAAACTAAACAAATGTCAACGGCGATCGATTTAGGCCCGAAAGACTCATATCGGCAGCCCCGCACGTGTTTGCTAAACTTGCCGAAAATCACCCAACTAAACGCCCGGGAGGACAGCCATGGACGCCATCGTCTTCAGCAATGCGAGCATCATCGACGGCAGCGGCGCCAAGCCATTTCCCGGTGAGGTCCGCATCCAGGGCAACCGCATCGCGGTCCTCGCGCGCGATGGCGCCGGCGTGCCGCGCGAGAACGCCCGCCATGTGGATGCGGGCGGCGCCATGCTGATGCCGGGCATGGTCGAAGCCCATGCCCATGTCAGCTTTGCCAACACCCCCGATCTGCATTCGCTGGGCGATATTCCGCCGGAAGAGCACACGCTGCTGGCGGCCGAGAATGCCCGCATCTATCTCGATCGCGGCTTCACCAGTTTGAACTCCATGGCGGCGGCCAAGCCGCGCCTCGACGTCGTCATCCGCAACGCCATCGAAGCGGGCCAGATCCCTGGCCCGCGCATGCTCGCCGCCACGCCGGAGATGACCCCGACCGCGGGCCTGGGCGATGTGCGGCTCTATCACCGCTACCGCGAGACCTTCGCCGTCATCTGCGACGGGCCCGAGGAATTCCGCAAAACGGCTCGCACTTATGTGCGCGAGGGCGTCGATACGCTGAAGATCAATCCCTCGGGCGACGAATTTGTGCCCCACGCTCGCGCCGAGCAGACGGTAATGACCGAGGCCGAGATCGACGCGGTCTGCGAAGTCGGGCGCGCCCATGGCAAGCGTATCGCAGCGCATGCCCGCAGCAGCAATGCGGTCGAACTCTGTGTGAAGCACGGCGTTCAGCTGATCAACCATGCAACCTTCGCCGATGAAAAGGCGCGCGACGCGCTGGAGGCCGCAAAAGACCGTGTCTTCGTCATGCCCACCATCGGCATCACCTATTCGACCCTGTTCGAAGCGCAGAAATGGGGCATCACCACCGAGGCCGCGACCAGCATGGGCATGCGCCGCGAGATGGAACAGGGAGCGCTCGCCATGCGCGACCTCAAAAAGCGCGGTGTTCGCATCCTGCCGGGCGGCGATTACGGTTTTGCCTGGAACCGTATCGGCGACGATGCGCGCGATCTTGAGCATTTCGTCAATCTGTTCGGCTTCACCCCGATGGAGGCGATCATTGCCGCCACCCGCTGGGGCGGCGAGATCATGATGAAACCCGGCGAGCTCGGCGTGATCAAACAGGGCGCCCTCGCCGACCTGCTCCTGGTGGATGGCGACCCCTCGAGCGACATCAAGATCCTGCAGGATCCGAACCGGCTGCTCGCCATCATGAAGGACGGGCACTTCCACAAACAGCCGGCCGCACGCAGCCAGGCAGCCAAGAGCGCCGCGTAGTTCAAGATCGCGGTCCCGCCGCTCCCGGCTTGGTTGCGCCGCTTGGTTGCGCCCGGGCGGAGGCGTCCCTAGACTCCTTCCCACAGCAGCGGGAAAGTTCAACGCATGGCGCGCGACATTCACAAGCCCGAGGTGCCTGCCGAGTTCGCGGACTATCCCCGCGACATGGCGGGCTATGGCGCCAAGCCGCCCCACGCCCATTGGCCCGGCAATGCGCGCCTCGCTTTGCAATTCGTCATCAATTACGAGGAGGGTGGCGAGAACAACATCCTCCATGGCGATCCGGCCTGCGAGGCCTTCCTGACGGAGACCGTCGGCGCGCAACCTATTCCCGGCATGCGCAACATCAATACGGAATCGGTCTACGAATATGGCAGCCGCGCCGGCTTCTGGCGGCTGCATCGCCTGTTCACCGGCCGACATCTGCCCGTCACCGTCTATGGCGTAGCCATGGCCATGGCACGCAATCCAGCGGCGGTGGAAGCGATGCTGGCGGCGGATTGGGAAATCGCCACCCACGGCTATCGCTGGATTGACTATCAGTTCATGCCCGAAGAGGTCGAGCGCGAGCATATGGCCAAGGCCATCGAGCTTCACGCGAAGCTGACCGGCAGCCGACCGACAGGCTGGTATCTCGGGCGCATCAGCACGAACACCCGCCGGCTGGTCGCCGGGGAAGGCGGCTTCCTCTATGACGCCGACAGCTACGCCGACGATCTGCCCTATTGGGTCGAGGTCGCCGGCAAGCACCAGCTCATCGTGCCCTACACGCTGGATGCCAACGACATGCGCTTTGCCGCCATGCAGGGCTTCAATTCCGGCGACCAGTTCTATGCCTATCTGCGTGATGCGTTCGATACGCTCTATGCCGAGGGCGAGACGGCACCCAAGATGATGTCGGTGGGGCTGCACTGCCGGCTCATCGGCCGGCCAGGGCGCATTGCCGCCCTGTCGCGCTTTATCAACTACGCCCTGCAGCACCCCAAGGTCTGGGTCTGCCGGCGCATCGACATCGCCAAACACTGGCAGGCGCGCTATCCCTATGCAGGCGCAAGAATTGACGGGAACAAGACGACATGAACGACGCGAACAGCGTGCCGGATTTCGCCAGGCTCTGGACCGATCTTGCCCAGCCTCGGCTGGGTGGTGCGGCGATCCTGGCCAGCGATGAGTTCTTCGCGCCGAAGGAACGCATGCTGAGCCCGGAACCCGCCGTCTTCATTCCGGGCAAATATGACGACAACGGCAAGTGGATGGATGGCTGGGAAAGCCGGCGCAAGCGCAGCGAGGGTCACGATTTCTGTGTCGTGCGGCTTGGCCGCCCCGGCATCGTCAAGGGTGTCGACATCGATACCAGTCACTTCACCGGCAATTATCCGCCCGCCGCCTCCATCGAGGCCTGGCAGGGCGATGAAGATCCGGAAGAGGATGCGGCCTGGGTGGAAATCCTGCCCTCGACGAATCTTGCCGGCAATTCGCATAACTATCTCGCTATTGCCAGCGACCAGGTCTGGAGTCACCTGCGGCTCAACATTTATCCCGATGGGGGCGTGGCGCGCTTGCGCGTCTATGGCCAGATCCATATCGACTGGAGCAAGGCGGACCGCAAAGCCCTGGTGGATCTCGCCGCCATGGAGAATGGCGGGCGCGCGATTGCATGCAACGACCAGCATTATGGCCGGCCGCAGAATCTGATCGCGCCCGGGCGGGCTGCAAGCATGGCCGATGGCTGGGAGACCAGGCGCCGGCGCGAGCCGGGCAATGACTGGGCGATCCTGGCGCTCGGCCATAGCGGCACAATCCGGCGGATCGAGGTCGATACCGCCCATTTCAAGGGCAATTACCCCGATCGCTGCTCGATTCAGGCGGCCAATGTCACCGGCGGCACGGAGGATTCGCTCGTCACCCAGGCGATGTTCTGGCGCACCTTGCTGCCGGAGCAGAAGCTGGAGATGAACCGCATCCACCGCTTCGAGCGCGAGCTGGTCGATATCGGCGCGATCAGCCATGTGCGGCTGAACGTCATCCCCGATGGTGGCGTAAGCCGCCTGCGCCTCCACGGCCAGCTCGGCTGAGGCGATTGCCAATGAAACTCCGGCCGGCACCACTGACCGCCACCGCTTTTGCGCCCTATGGCGATGTGGTCGAGAGCGCGGGCCGCGATCACTATCCGATCAATGCCGGCATGGCCGAGCGCTATTCCGATCTGGCGAAAATCGATGTCGAGGCCGAGGGCGGCCGGCCGCTGATCAGCCTGTGCCAGGCAAAGCCGGTGCACCTGCCCGTGCCGCTGCGTCTGATGGAACGCCACCCGCTGTCGAGCCAGGCTTTCATACCGCTTTCGACGGCGCCCTTCCTGGTCGTCGTGGCGCCGGCGGGGCCTTCGCCTCGCAGCGAAGATATCCGCGCCTTCATCAGCAATGGCCATCAGGGTGTGAATTACCGCGCCGGCACCTGGCATCATCCGCTGCTGGCGCTCGATCAGGCCACCGATTTCCTGATCGTCGACCGCGGCGGCCCGGGCACGAATTGCGACGAAGTCCCCATCGAAGAGCGCGGCATCGTCATTTCCGCCTGAGGCGCGGCGGTGCCGGCGCACCACCTTCCAGCGTGTCGCGGATCAACTCGTATTTCGCCTGGCTGTTGGAAGCCGTCCGGTAAAAAGTGATCAGCTGGTCCCAGGGATCGGACACCTTCTGGACGCCGGAGATGAACACGACGATGGTGCTGACCGGTATGCGGCCATTGATGACCAGCCAGCCGCCCACGGCAAACACGATCAGCGGCCCAAGGGCATCGAGAAAATTCCCCAGCGCGGTCAGGAAGAACTTCATCCGGTAAATGCGGATGCGCAGATCGAAGGCGCGATTGACCATGCGCGTGAACTGGCCAGCCCTGCTGCCATTGCCGTCCTTGCGGCGAGTCAGACCGACGACGATGTCGCCCACCTTGCGCAGCGTTTTCGCATAGGTGACCGAATTGCGGTTGATGCCATGCTGTGTCGGCGGAACGATAAGAAGTTGCGGCAGATAGAGGATGGCAGCGAAACCGGCGATCATCGGGTTGACCCAGATGAGATAGCCGAAAATGGCGACCGCCGTGCCGCCCTGCTGAAGCGGCATGGAAAAGCTGTCGCCAACGAAGCCGGCCAGGTCTTCGGCTTCCGAGGAGATCATCGAGACCGTGGCGCCTCGCGTGGCCGGAGCGTTCGCCTCGTCCTTCTCTTTTGCTGTGAGCTCGCTGAGATGGGTGAAAATCTGCAAACGGAGCAGCCTCGACACGATCTCGACCGTGCGCCCGCGGTTGACGTTCAGGAAATATTTGGTAGCGCCCTGCACCACCAGCAGCACGAAATAGATCGCGCAATAGACGACGAGGAGATTCAGGTTCTTCGGCCCGAACGCATCGTCGGTGATGCGCCGCTGCAGTTCGAGCGGCGCTGCCGTCAGGGCGACGACAATACCCGTCAGGATACAGAGCATTATCTGGCGGCGCCCGGAGACGCTCCATATGTATTGGTAGACGTATTTGGGCATTGCAGCCTGGGCGTCGAGCATCGCTCTCCTTAACATCTACCGGGGCTATCTGTTCCCCCGGGCAGTTCCCAACCCTGTTTCCCAGGGCCCGGGGCCGATCCCGGCAGTCGGGCGCTTGCCATCCTCACGCCCCGGCCGGACAATGCGACTCGCCCAAGCCCCACAGAAGCCTGATCATGAAACCTGACACACCCCTTGGTGCCGACAAGGCCGCGCTGACGAAATTGGCCCAAGCGCTGACTTTTATCTGCGGCGCCGATCACCCCGCCACACTCGCCATGCGAAAGGCGGCGGCCGACGGCAGCGCTGAGGATGTGAAAAAGGCGCGTGCCCTGTTCACCCGCCTGAAGCCGGGCAGCCAGCAGGCAGCACTCTCCATGATGGAAACGGAAGAGTAGAAGGCGCCAGCAAGCGCGCCTGGCCCCAAAATCGATGCGCCCCAAAAGCATCGGGGCCACCCCTGCCTGACGGCAGGGATAGCCCCGTAACTAGAACTTCAAGGTCTGGCTTAGACGGCCTTCAGATTCGTCGCCGCCGTCTTGCCACGCTCGGTCATGGTGTCGAACGAGACCTTCTGACCTTCGCGCAGGGTGGTCATGCCCGACCGCTCGACGGCGCTGATGTGAACGAACACATCCTTGGAACCGTCTTCCGGCTGGATGAAACCAAAACCCTTTGTCGTATTGAAAAACTTAACCGTGCCTGTGGCCATGTGGCCTCTCCTTGTCAGATCGCAACAAGCCGCGCACCGGAAGTCACCCTGCAGGGGTTTTTCGGAGAATGTCGTTTGAAATGCCCCAGCGCGCGGCAACCAATCGCCAAGGCCAACAATTCTGCGAGGTTTGATGGTTCATATCGGGCCGAAAATCAATCCTTTTCTCGCAAATGCACGATTCGCGGATCTGGTTAATGCAACCGGATCCGATCTTGCTCTAGGGTTCTGCATGACCGGCCGCCCAAGGGCTAAGCGAGGTTGAGCGATGCAACGCAATAGCTGGTGTGTTCCCCTGTTCGCAGGCTCGCAGGCGGCGATCCTCGCTTTGGTGCTCAGCTGTCTGGTCCGGCCTGTCCTGGCGGCCTCGCTGCCTGCGGTCGAAGCCAGCCAGGGCATGGTGGTCAGCGCCCAGCGGCTGGCTTCGCAGATCGGCGTCGATATCCTGAAGCAAGGCGGCAATGCCGTGGATGCCGCGGTCGCTGTCGGTTACGCGTTGGCCGTCACCCATCCCTGCTGCGGAAACATCGGCGGGGGCGGCTTCATGCTGATCCATCTCGCCTCCGGCAAGGATACGGTCATCGATTTCCGTGAAACGGCGCCGCTCGCCGCATTGCCAGGCATGTATCTCGACAAAGCCGGCGCAGTAATCCCGGATGCGAGCAGCGACGGCTACAAAGCTGTCGGCGTGCCCGGCACGGTAATGGGCCTGGAAATCGCGCTGACGAAATACGGCACCATGAGCCGCCAGCAGGTGATGGCGCCGGCGATCGCGCTCGCCGAACAGGGTTTCGTGCTCGCCGATCCCGATGCCCGGATCCTTGCCGGCGATGCCGAGGATTTCGCCAAGCAACCCAATGCCGCCGCGATTTTCCTGAATAAGGGCAAGCCCTACGCCGCCGGCGATCGCTTCGCCCAGCCACAGCTTGCGGCCACCTTGAAGCAGATCGCGGCCGGCGGCCCGGATGCCTTCTACAACGGACCGATCGCGCAGGCGATCGTGAGCGCAAGCCAGGCCAATGGCGGAATCCTGAGCCTTCAGGATTTCAAACTTTACCAGGCAATCGAGCGTGAGCCGCTGCGCTGCCGCTATCGTGGCTATGACATCGCGGCGATTCCGCCACCGAGTTCCGGCGGCGTCACGCTCTGCGAGATCCTCGGCATCCTCGAGGGCTATCCCCTCGGCACGCTGGGCTATCACTCGGCAGCGAGCTTGCATCTCATGATCGAGGCGATGCGCCATGCCTTCGTCGATCGCAATTCGACGCTGGCGGATCCCGCTTTCGTCAAAAGCCCTATCGACCGCCTGCTCTCCGCGGACTACATCGCAAAGATCAGGGCGGCGATCGATCCCGACAAGGCGACGCCGTCATCGACCCTCACCACCAACACGCCACCTCATAAGGAAGGCAGCGAGACCACGCATTATTCGGTGATCGATGCCAAGGGCAATGCGGTCGGCCTCACCTTCACCATCAACAATTATTTCGGCGCCAAGGTGATCGCGGGCGACACCGGCTTCTTTCTCAATGACGAGATGGATGATTTCACCTCGAAGCCCGGCGCTGCGAATGGCTTCGGCCTTGTCCAGGGCGTGGCCAACATGATCGAACCGCGCAAGCGGCCGTTGAGCTCGATGAGCCCGGTCTTGGTCAGCAAGGATGGCAAGCCCTATCTGCTACTGGGCAGCCCCGGCGGCTCACGCATCATCACCGCGCTGGTCGAGACGATCGTCAACGTTGTCGACTACGGTATGGATATCCAGTCGGCGGTCGACGCGCCGCGCTTCCATCATCAATGGCTGCCCGACACGATCTATCTCGAGCCCTTTGCGCTCTCAGTGGATACGCAAGAGAAGCTGAAAGCCGCCGGCTACAGCTTCAAGACCCAGCGTGCCTGGGCGGCGGTCGAGGCCATTGCCATTGGCCCGCCGGCTTCGACAGC
>DASXQK010000302.1:0-3829 GCA_036493015.1 Dongiaceae bacterium
TGGGATACAACACGATCCAGGCGAACAGTGCCTCACAGGCCCTCGAGATGCTGCAGCGCCACCCGGAGGTATCGCTCCTGTTCTCCGATGTGATGATGCCGGGTGGCATGAACGGCCATGAGCTGATGCGCGAGGCAAAACGGCGCTATCCCGCGCTCGAGGTGCTGCTGACATCGGGCTACGCATCACGCTCGATTTTGAATCTGCCGGTGAGCGAAAACCCGCCCGAGATAATCAACAAGCCCTTCCGCATGCGTGAACTCGCACAAAAGCTGCGTCAGATCCTGGATACGAAATAACGAATTGCGGGCGGAGGGTGGTGGGCGCTGCAAGGATTGAACTTGCGACCCCACCCGTGTGAAGGGTGTGCTCTCCCGCTGAGCTAAGCGCCCGGGCCCCGGCAGACGGGCTGTTTAAGGCCCAGCCCCAGCCCTGTCAACCAACTCTGCCCGGCAGAATGGCGCCATCTCGGTGCTCATGCCCTGCCGATGACACCTTGCCGATGAGGGCCGCGAATCCAACTATAGTCTCACCATGAACCAAACACCTCGCCGATTCCTCGCCCTGCTTATCGCCAGCGCCACGGCGCTAGGACTCAGCTTGCCGGCCCAGCAGGTCGAGGCCCAACAAACGCACCTGCTCTATGCCGGGTTCCTGGAAGACGCCCAGGTGCTGACCATGAATTTCGCCCTCTCGACGCCCGACCAATCGTCTTATCGGATGGATGTGAACGGCGATCTGATCGGCCTGATGGCCAGTATGTATCCCTTTCATATGCAGCTTTCGAGCCAGGGGCATATGAGTGCTGCGTCAGCCGCACCCAGCCAGTTCCGCAGCAATTACAGCACCGCCGACGGCGTGCGGCTGGTGACGCTGACCTATGGCGCCGGCGGCAACGTCCAGATGGCCGATAACCCGCCGACCCAGGAAGGCCAACAGGCCCTTGCCCGCGGCCTGTTGCGGGGCACCATCGATCCGCTCAGCGTCATTGCGGCCATCGCGCGGGGGATTGCCAGCGGCCATGGCTGCGGCGGACATCTGCCCGTCTTTGACGGCGTCCGGCGCTTCGATCTGAACTTGACGCCCGTGCCGGCAGGGACACCGCTGCCGCGCCTGATCCATGTCACGCTGGCCTCGGAGCCCCGCGGCTGCAATGCGACGCTCGAACTCATTTCCGGTTTTTCCCAATCGGCGGTCGATTCCGGCATGTATCCGAAGACCGCGCGTTTCTGGTTCACCTCGGAACTGAACGCCCCCTGGCCTGTCCTGCTGCGTATCGATGCGGATAGCGGCCTGGGCCATATCCGCATGGAATATGTCGGCGCCAATTAGCCGTTGAGGCGACGGAGCGCTTCGGGAATCTCGCTGAAGGATTCCAGCAGCAGATCGCCGCCCAAATCCTTGGCCGCGACCTCGCCGTAGCCGGAATCGAGGATGAGCAGGGGAATCCCCGCGGCCCTCGCCGCAACTGCATCGTTGACGCCGTCGCCGATCATCACCGCCTCGCTGGGCTTCCCGTCGATCAGCGCCAGGGCTGCCAGCAGATGGCGCGGATCGGGTTTGCGCGCCGGCGTTACGTCGCCGCCCACGACGCCAACGAAGAATTTGGCCAGGCCCAGGCCATCGAGAATCTTCAGGGTCGGTTTCTGGATCTTGTTGGTGCAGACCACCATGCGATGGCCGCCGGCGCGCAGTGCCGCAAGCGTCTCCACCACACCGGGATAGGGACGGGTCAAGCGGGTCGCGTTTTCCAGATAATAGGCGCGGTAGCGCTCGAACAGGGGCGGCACATCCTGCGGCGCGACATCGGCGCCGGCGATTGCGAGCGCCTTGCGCATCAGTTCCGGCGCTCCATCGCCCACCAAGCTGCGAACCGTCGCAATATCGAGAGACCGCAGGCCAAGCTCGCCCAGCAGATGGTTCAGCGCATGGGCGATATCGGGCGCGCTATCGATCAGCGTGCCATCCAGATCGATGATCAAGTCGCGGCGCGTGTCAGGCATTGTCGGGTCCCACAGACAAGCAGCCAGTCTGGCAGCGCCTCCGGCGTTTGATAAGCCTCGGCGGGAACTGCCTTTTTCCGGCCGTGGGCAACTGTTACTTGGATGGAAACCAGCCCTGTGGCAGGTTGCGCGGCCCGTACGCAGCGAGCAGAATCGCCCGGAACATGCCTGAAGGACATGCCTGATTCGAGGATAGCAGCGGTGGTGCTTGCCGCCGGCATGGGGACGCGGATGAAATCCGCTCTGCCGAAGGTCATGCATGCCATCGCCGGCCGGCCGATGATCGGCCATGTCCTGGCGAATCTGGCGCCACTGGCAGCATCGCGCGTCGTCGTCGTGGTGGCGCCGGGCATGGCCAGCGTGGCCGAGGCGGTGGCCCCGCACGTCACGGCGATCCAGGATAAACAGCTTGGCACCGGGCATGCGGTTCTGGCATCCCGCGCGGCGCTGGGCGAGGGCAGCGACGATTTGCTGATCCTCTATGGCGATACGCCGCTAATCTCGACGGCCACGCTGCAGCGGCTGATCGAGCGCCGCCGCGCCGCCGACAAGCCGGCCGTCGTCGTGCTCGGTATGCGCCCGGCCGATAACGGGGAATATGGCCGGCTGATTATCGATGCCAAGGGCAACCTTGAAGCCATCGTCGAACATCGCGAGGCGAGCGCCGAGCAGCGCGCCAGCGGGCTGTGCAATTCCGGTGTCATGGCGGTGGATGGGCGGCGCATCTGGGAACTGCTTGCCGATGTGGGCAACAAGAACAGCAAGGGCGAATACTATCTGACCGATGTGGTCGCCATCGCGCGGTCAAAGGGCCTTGCCGCTGCTGCGCTCGAAGCCCCGGCCGACGAATTGATCGGCATCAACAGCCGGGCCGAGCTTGCCGCCGCCGAAGCCGCCATGCAGATGAGATTGCGCGCCCATGCGATGGCGGAGGGCGCGACCCTGACCGATCCGGCGACAGTATGGTTCAGCCACGATACCAGGCTCGGCCGCGACGTCGTGGTAGGCCCCAATGTCGTTTTCGGATCCCGCGTCGAGGTGGGCGATGGTGTGGAAATCCGCGCCTTCTGCCATCTCGACGGCACGCGGGTGGAAAAGGATGCGATCATCGGCCCTTTTGCGCGTCTTAGGCCCGGCAGCGTCATCGGCGTCGGCGCCCATATCGGCAATTTCGTCGAGACCAAAAATACCCGCATTGCCGCCGGCGCCAAGGCGAATCACCTGAGCTATATTGGCGATGCGACGGTAGGTGAGCGGGCCAATGTGGGTGCCGGCACCATCACCTGCAATTACGACGGCTTCGGCAAATACGAAACGGTGATCGGCGCCGGGGCCTTCATCGGCTCCAACAGCGCGCTCTGTGCACCGGTCACCATCGGTGAAGGCGCTTTCGTCGCCGCCGGCAGCGTCATCACCCGCGATGTGACGGCGGGGGCGCTGGCGATCGCGCGTTCGCAGCAGGTGGAAAAGCCCGGTTGGGTGAAGATGTTCCGACAGCTCAAGGACAAGATGAAGAAGGTAGGGAATTAAACCATGTGCGGAATCATCGGGATCCTTGGCAAGAAGCCCGCGGCACCCCTGCTTGTCGACGGGCTGAAGCGCCTGACCTATCGCGGCTACGATTCAGCCGGCATCGCCACGCTGGTGAACGGCCATATCGACCGGCGCCGCGCCGAGGGCAAGATCACCAATCTGGAGGCCCTCCTCGAGCGCTCGCCGCTGGCTGGAACCACCGGCATTGGCCATACCCGATGGGCAACCCATGGCAAGCCCACGGAAAACAATGCGCATCCCATCATCACCGAGCGTGTCGGTGTCGTGCATAA
>DASXQK010000303.1:0-4291 GCA_036493015.1 Dongiaceae bacterium
GAAAGCCCAGCGACAGGCCGGTTGCGATCAGAATCAGGGGTGAGGCCTTTACCAGCAGCTCCGAAGCGCTGTCGCTGGAGGTGAGCGGCTTGATGAAGAAGGTCTAGAGAGCCTGACCCGGATCCTTGCCCAGGACAGCGAAGATCAGCGCCGTGGTGATCAATGTCAGGACGATGGCGAGCAGCGGCGAGCCATAGGTCCAGGCCCGCGAGAATTCGCCGCGCGACTCAAGCCGAAGCATGATGACCGCCTTTGGCCTCGGGATGGGTTCCACCCATCATCAGCCCGATTTCCTCGATGGTGACCTGGGCCACGGGACGTGCGGGCGAGAGGCGCCCGCCGGCGATGACGGCGACGCGATCGCAGATCGAGAAGATCTCGTCGAGGTCCTGGGAGATCACGAGCACGGCGGCCCCCGCCGCGGCCAGATCCAGCAGGGCCTGCTGGATGGCAGCAGAAGCGCCCGCATCGACGCCCCAGGTGGGCTGCGATACCACCAGCACGCCGGGCTGCTGCATGATCTCGCGCCCGACGATGAATTTCTGCAGATTGCCGCCCGAAAGGCTGCGCGCCTGCGCCTTCGGCCCGGTGGTGCGTACATCGAAGCCGCCGATGACATCCTGGGCGAAGCGCTGGGTCCGCGATCCATCGATCAGCCCGTGGCGCAGCAACCCCTTGCGGCGATGGCCGGAGAGGAAAGCATTCTCCGACAGGCTCATATCGCGCACGGCACCATAATTATTACGTTCTTCCGGTACGAATGTGCCCCCCAGAATGCGCCGGGGTCCCGGTCCCAGCGATCCGCTGGGCTTGCCGTCGATCAGGATGGCCTCGGGCCGGTTGGCGGGAACTTCGCCGGTCAGCGCCGCCATCAGCTCGGTTTGCCCGTTGCCGGCGATGCCGCCGATGCCGAAAATCTCGCCGCCGGCGACCGTGAAACTGATGGCGCTGAGGTCGGTGCCGAACTGCTGGTCGGAAATCAACGACAAGTCACGCACGACCAGGCGCGCTGCCGCATTGGCCTGGGCCTGGCGGCCATGGATCGGCGCCTTTAATTCGCTGCCGATCATCAGCTCGGCCAGTTTCTGCGACGTTTCGACCCGCGGATCGCATTCGGCGACGACCCGTCCAAGCCGCATGATGGTGGCCCGGTCGCAGAGTGCTTTGATCTCATCCAGCTTGTGACTGATATAGAGGATGGAGCAGCCCTCGAGCGCCAAGCGCCGCAGGGTCTTGAACAGTTCGTTCGCCTCCTGCGGTGTCAGCACCGAGGTGGGCTCGTCCATGATCAGCAGCTTGGGGTTCTGCAGCAGGCAGCGCACGATCTCGATACGCTGGCGCTCGCCCACCGAAAGTTCGTGCACGACGCGGTCGGGGTCGAGCGGCAGGCCATAAGCGCGGGAAACCTCGACAATGCGCGAGCGCAGAGCCCGCCGAGCCTCTTTGTCATCGATTGCCAAGGCGATGTTCTCGACGACCGTCAGCGCCTCGAACAGCGAGAAATGCTGGAACACCATGCCTATGCCGAGCTTGCGGGCGGCGTTCGGACTGGGGATGGAGATGGCCTGGCCGCGCCAGCCGATCTCGCCCTCATCGGCCTGCTGCACGCCATAGATGATCTTGACCAGCGTGCTCTTGCCGGCGCCGTTCTCGCCGAGCAAGGCGTGGATTTCGCCCGGCATGATCTGCAAATCGACATGGTCGTTGGCCAGCGTCCCGGGAAAGCTTTTGGTGATCCCGCGCAGCGCCAATAGCGGGACCGTTGCGGCGGTCTCAGCCATGGCGGCGCTTTCGCCGGCCCGCGGCGCCTGCCGCGGCCGTCCCGATTTCTCCCATCCGCTCCCCGCCTTTATTCTTCTTGTTGGTTATTAGTAACGAACCTTGTCCGGTTTATCGACCCACTCCTGAAATACGGCGCGGGCCTCTTTCATCGGCATATGGATGAATTCCAGATGCCGCTCATGCATGGCCTTGGCGAATTCGCGGTAAATGTGATCATCGTCGAAGCCGATGCGCGCGGCGTCGTTGCGGTCATTGGCGAAATAGACCCGGTCGAGCCGCGCCCAATAGATGGCGCCCAGGCACATGGGGCAGGGTTCGCAGCTGGAATAGAGTTCGCAGCCCTCCAGGTTGAAGCGGCCCAAAGCCGAACATGCGGCCCGAATTGCAACCACCTCCGCATGGGCCGTCGGGTCGCTGGAGGACGTGACCTGGTTGAAACCCTCGGCCACGATCTTGCCGTCCATCACCACAACCGCCCCGAAGGGGCCGCCGAGGCCCGCGCGCATGCGCTCGCCGGAAATGGCGATGGCGCGGCGCATGAATTGCTCACGCTCGCTCATGCGTTGCGGCGCCGGACGGCAGGTTGCTGATGACGTGCAGTCTGGACTTGGGAACGTGCCAGCAATTGCCCGGCGACGGAGATCGCCACGACGGCCGGTGCCTTGCCGGCGATGGCAGGCAGGCCGATGGGACAGACCAGGCGCCGGATGGCCGCCTCGCTATGGCCGCGCAGTTTCAGACGGCGTTCGAAGGTGGTGCGTTTTGTGGTGCTGCCGATCAATCCCAGGAACGCGAAATCGCCGCGGCGCAGGATCTGGTCGCAGATATCGAAATCCAGCGCATGGCTATGGGTCATGATCAGGAAGATCGTGTCCGGCGGGGCCGAGCCGACATCGCGCCGGGCATCGGCCGAAGCCTCGATGCTGACATTCGCCGGCAGGTTTGCCGGAAACATCTCCGCGCGTTCGTCGAACCAGTGGATGCGATAGGGCAGGCCCGTCAGCACATGGACCAGGGCCCGGCCGACATGGCCGGCACCGAAGAGGTAGAGGTCATGCAGCGTGGATTTCATGCGCTCGCGAACATAGCATGGCCGCCCATCAATGCCGGTCTGCAGGCGGATCGGCTCGTCGGCAAGCTCGCGAACAATCCTTTTGCTGCCGTCGGCAAGATGGGTAACCAGCACCTCGTCGTCTTCGGCCGAATGCCAGCGGCGAAGCCAGACAAGCGTCGATTGGTCCAGCCGCTCCAGCATCAGGCGAACATTGCCGCCACAGCATTGGCCGAGGCTAGGCCCCAGAGAATAGGCGCTGATGACCGGCGGGGCGGAGTGGTCGAGCAGCGCGCGCGCCTGTTCGATGGCCTTCATTTCCAGATGACCGCCACCGATGGAATCCTCGGCCCCGCCGGCAAGGACCAGCATCTTGGTGCCGGCTTCCCGCGGCGTGGAGCCCTGCGCCTCGACGATCGTCACCAGCACGCAAGGCCGGCCGTCCTCGAGTTCTCTTATCGCCGCGCCGAGCCAGTCGCTCATGGCTATTCACCCACCAGGGCAGGGCGCTGGGCCGGCTCGCGTTGCGGCGCCGGCGAGGCCTGGCGGGCACGCAACTCCTCGATCGACAGCAGCACGCGTTCGGGAGTGGCCGGCGCGTTCAGGGCCGGCAGCAGGCGATAATCGGCAAGGCTGGCGATGGCATCGGACAGGGCGTGGAAGACGGAGATTCCCAGCATCAACGGCGGCTCGCCAACGGCCTTGGAGCGAAAGACCGTCGGCTCGCGATTTTCATTGTCGAACAGGGTAATGCGGAAATCCGCCGGCCGGTCGCCGCAGGTGGGGATCTTGTAGGTGCTGGGGGCATGGGTGTGGAGGCGGCCCTTGTCGTCCCAATGCAGTTCCTCGCTGGTCAGCCAGCCGACGCCCTGGATGAAGCCACCTTCGATCTGGCCCAGGTCGATGGCCGGGTTCAGCGATTTGCCGACGTCGTGCAGGATATCCACCCGGCTCACCCTGTATTCGCCGGTCAGCGTGTCGACCAGCACCTCGCTCACCGCCGCACCATAGGCAAAGTAATAGAAGGGGTGGCCCTGCGCCTTGCTGCGGTCGTAATGGATCTTCGGCGTGGCGTAGTAACCGGTGGCCGACAGAGAAACCCGCGCCAGATAGGCTTGCTTCACCAGCGCCGGGAAGGGGATCTCCTTGTCGCCCACCCGCACCCGGTTGGGCAGGAAAGTGACGGCACTTGCCGGCACCTTGTATTCGCTCGCGGCAAAGTCGGTCAGGCGCTGCTTCAGCGTGCGGGCCGCCGCCTGCGCTGCCATACCGTTGATGTCGGAACCGGAGGAGGCGGCGGTAGCTGAGGTATTGGGAACCTTGCCCGTCGTGGTCGCGGTGATCTTGACGCGGTCGAGATCGATCTGAAGTTCCTCGGCCACCACTTGCGCCACCTTGATGAACAGGCCCTGGCCCATCTCGGTGCCGCCATGGTTCAGATGCACGCTGCCATCGGTA
>DASXQK010000304.1:0-3064 GCA_036493015.1 Dongiaceae bacterium
GATCGAATCGACCACCATGGCCGCCATCTTGAACTGGGCGTCGCGGTCGACGATTCCATGACGATGCGCAATCCAGGCGAAATCGGTATAGGCGGCCCAAACCACGCCGGCCTTGTCCTGGAAGACCAGGATGCGCACCGGCCAGTCCAGCCCCGAGAGCGGGTTGGACGTCATGAACTGGGTCCCCAGCGGCGGGTTGCCGAAAATCAGCAGGGTCGAGGGGCGCAGCGCGATGCCGGCATCGGCGGCGAGCTTGGCCTGGTCGATCTGGGTAAAGAACATGATCTTCTTGCCGGCGATATCGTCCTTGATGCGCCGGAGCGTCTCATCCATCGCATAGGCGCTCTTCACCATAACCACGCCGTCGCTGGCATAGCCCGTCACCGCATGGGCGGGTGAGGAATAGGTGAAGGTCAGTGCCGTCAGCAGCAGGGCAAAACACCCGGCGATACGCGCGAACATGGGTCGTCTCCTTGTCATTGAGTGGTAGGGATTTCTCAGGCCCAAGGATCTGCCGAGCCATGCCAAAGCGGAAATGCCGCCTGTCTATTGGTTCCATGCCGGTTGGGCTGCTGCGGGAGGCAGGCCAGCCGTCGGTGCAGCAATCCGGCATGGCCTCGCGTCCGTGGCCTCGTGTAAGGTCGCCCGAGGGGTCGGGGCCATCGAGCAGCAGTGAGGAGAATGATGGCCGGATTTTCGGCGCGACTATGAGTCTCAGGGCCATGCTCCGCCGTGCCGGGTTTGCGCTGCCGGCATTGGGACGTTCGCTGTGGGTGATCGCGCCCGATGCCGCCGAGATCGAACGCGTCTACAAGCGGCTCGACGCGGCGCTGGAGCGCCGGCCCGGCTATCTCATGGTACTCAGCCTGCCCTTGGGCAGTGAGGCGGAGCGGCTGATCCGCCTTTATGAACGCGAGGTCGTCCTGCCGCTGCCGCTGGGCCTGGCGGCGTCACGCTATGCCCGGCGGATCAATCCCGCCCTGGTCGTGCTGCTGGGCCCTGCCGGCCCCTGGCGATCGCGCTGGCAACAACGTTTCGCCACGCTGAATTTTCCGCTCACGATCGTGGATCGCGCCGACGAGGCAGCGATGGAGCGTATCGCCGGCCTGTTGCCCCGCCTGACGGTGACGCGCGAATTGCGGGAATCGTTGCGCCGGCCCAGCCATCTGGCGCGCTTTGCTCTGCGCTCCATCGGCCGGCGCGCCGCCGCGCGATTTGCCCGCCGGCAAATCCATGATTGGGACGAGCTTGCGTTGTGCCTGGGCCGGCCACAGCGCATTCTCTGTCTGGGCAACGGTCCCTCCTCGGAAGATCGCAGCCTGCTGGCCTATGCCGGCGACACGCTGTTTCGCGTTAACTGGCGCTGGCATTCACGCGGCCTGCTTGTATCCCCGCAGCTTGTCTTCGTGGGCGATCCGCGCACGCCCAGCCGTCTTGCAGCACCCATCTACGGCTTTCGCAGCCGCGAAGAGGCGAACTACGTGCTCTGGCGCCAGCGCTTTCGCCGTCGCGCGCAGCCCTTCCGCTTCTTCGTCTTCGACGAGATGCCCGGCGCCGATAGCCGGGCCTGGCCGGCGCGTCCCACCAATGGCGCGATCATGGTGGCCACCGCCGCGGCCCTTCGCCCGCAGCACCTCGTCATCGCCGGCATCGATCTTTATTCTCACCCGGCCGGCCGCTATCCCGGCGGCAGCGACGCCCATGATGGCTATAACCGGGTGCATGACCGCGATGTGGAGATCGAGATGATCCGCCAGGCCCTGGCGGGTTTTGCCGGCGAGTTCAGGCTGCTCAGCCCCATTCTGGCCGCGGCCCTTGCGGCGAGCGATGGCCTATCGCAGGGCCGGCGCATGCCATCGTGACGTCGCTCGATCTTTCGGCGATCCGGCGGATCCTGCTGGTGCGGCTGACCTCCTTCGGCGATGTGGTGCGCATCAGCGGTTTGCCGGCGGCCTTGCGCCAGGCCTGCCCTAAGGCCGAGATCGTCGTCGTGACCGATCAGGGACTGGGCGCCTTGTTCGAAGCAGCACCGGATATCGACCGGCTGATTCTCAATCCCCGCCAGCGATTGCCCGCGACATGGCGACAGGGCCGCGCGGCGTTGCGCGATTTCCGGCGCGATGGCGGCTTCGATCTTGCGATCGATCTGCAGGGCCGGCCCGCCAGCGCTGCCTGGACCTATGCCAGCGGTGCGGCGATCAAGGCCGGGCGCGGCGGATTTCGTCCTGGCTGGCGTTTCACGCAAGCAACCGATTACCACGCCAGCGATACGGCGGAGGGTGCTGCGATCCTGGAACGGCTCGGCATTCCCGTTGCCGATCCCGCGCCGGTGCTGCACACGAGTGCCGCAGCCGAAGCGGCGATCGAAACAGTTTTGCGTGAAGCCGGCCTGCCGGCCGAAGGGTTCCTGCTGGTCAACCCGTTCAGCCGCTGGCCGACCAAGGCCTGGCCGCTCGATCGCTACGCCGCCTTGCTGCCGCAGCTTCGCCGGGAGAGTGATATTCCGATCGCGATTACGGCCGGCGCCGCCGAAGCGG
Organism: Dongiaceae bacterium; assembly: GCA_036493015.1. Taxonomy (GTDB): domain Bacteria; phylum Pseudomonadota; class Alphaproteobacteria; order Dongiales; family Dongiaceae; genus DASXQK01. The sequence goes on from DASXQK010000304.1 coordinate 2,538, forward strand.
CCGAGGCAGCGAAGCTCGTCGCAGCATTGCCGCCGGGCACGGCTATCTCGCTCGCCGGCCGCCTCGATCTTGCCCAGCTGCTGGCACTGCTGCGACGGGCGCGGCTGGTGTTGACGGGCGATAGCGGCCCCATGCATGCGGCCGATGCGCTGGATACCAAAGTCGTGGCGCTGTTCGGCCCGACCTGGCCGGAACGCGCCGGGCCGTGGCGCAAGGACCAGACCGTGATCCAGCGCTGGCGCTCGCCCCGCTATCACGCCTATCGCCAGCCGGAATCGGTGGAGGGCATGGCGGCGATCGCCGTGGACGAGGTGCGGGCCGCGGTGATGGCGGCGCTGGGTTGAGCGGCACCCCCGCCACTATCCCGACCGCGGTCATCCTGCCGAACTGGATCGGCGACGGGGTGATGGCGACGCCTGCGCTTCAGGCCTTGCGCGATGCGGCGAGCAGCGGTGGCCGGATCGAGGGATTTGGCCCGCCAAGCGTCTGCGAACTCTTGGCCGGCCATCCCGCCTTGAATGCGATTC
>DASXQK010000305.1:0-15858 GCA_036493015.1 Dongiaceae bacterium
CCCGATGAAGAAGCCGTTATTCAGGATGTTGTGATGGGTCAGCGTGGCACCCTTAGGGTTGCCCGTGGTGCCGCTGGTGAACTGGATATTGATGGGATCGTCGAACTGAAGTTCGCCTTGCATTTCGATGAGCCGCTTACGACTCTCCGGCGTGGCGGCAGCCGCGATGTCGGTGAAGTTCAGCATGCCCGGCGTCTTGTCCTGGCCCAGACGGATGACCCAGCGCAGCTTCGGAATCTTGGCGGCATGGAGCGAGCCTGGCGTGTTGGCCGCGATCTCCGGACATAGCGTCGCGATCATGCCGAGATAGTCGCTGGTCTTGAATGTGGTGGCCAGGATCAGCCCGGCGCAGCCTACCTTGTTCAGGGCGAATTCAAGCTCGTGCAGGCGATAGGCCGGGTTGATATTGACCAGGATGATGCCGGCCTTGGCCGTGGCGAACTGGGTTACCACCCATTCGGCATTGTTGGGTGACCAGATGCCCAGCCGATCGCCGGGCAGGAAACCCATCGCAATCAGGCCGGCGGCCATTTCGTCGACGCGCTTTTGGAACTCGCGATAGGTCCAACGGATCTTCTGGGCGCGGTTGATCAGGGCCGGACGGTCCGGGGCCAGCGCCGCCATGCGGTCGAGATGCACGCCGATAGTATCGCCGATCAGCGGATGATCCGACGTTCCATGCACATAGCTTTGGGCCAGCTTGCCTATCGAAGCCTCCCGGAAACGTCTTCTTGCTTTGCGACAGGATCGGCCGAAAACGTCGGAGGCACAAGATGCCTGGCACGAGCGGCCCTTGACATAACGGCAGGGGCCGACAGGAATAGCCGCGGTCAGTGGCAGGCGAACGACGGCAAAGGCTTATGGCGGAAATCTCCAGTCTCAGCGAGGCCGTGCGGGATCTGATACGCGACGGCGATACCGTCGCCTTTGAGGGATTCACTCATTTGATTCCTTCGGCGGCCGCGCTGGAAGCCATGCGACAAGGCAAGCGCGACCTGACGCTGATCCGCATGACGCCCGACATTATCTATGACCAGTTCATAGGATTGGGGCTGACCCGCGGTCTCGTTTTCGCCTGGGGCGGCAATCCCGGCGTGGGCTCGCTGCACCGTCTGCGCGATGCGGTGGAGAATGGCTGGCCCAAGCCAATCGAGCTGGACGAGCGCAGCCATTCGGATATGGCGAATGCCTACGCGGCCGGCGCCAGCGGCTTACCCTTTGCCGTCTTTCGTGGCCATCTGGGTGACGATCTGCCCAAGGTTAATTCGCGCCTGAAGCGCGTCACCTGCCCCTTCACTGGCGAGGTCCTGGCGGCGGTTCCTGCGACAAGACCGGATGTCGGCGTGGTGCATGCCCAGCGCGCTGACAAGCGCGGCAATGTGCTGCTCTGGGGCATCATCGGCATCCAGAAGGAAGTGGTGCTGGCTTCCAAGCGGACGATCGTGACCGTGGAGGAAATCGTCGATGAACTTCAGGCGCCGCCCAATGCCTGCGTCCTGCCGCATTTCGCCGTGGGCGCGGTCTGCCTGGAGCCCCATGGCGCCTGGCCGTCCTATGCCCAGGGCTTCTACAAACGCGACAACGGTTTCTATAAGGCATGGGACGATATTGCCCGCGAGCGCGAGACGTTCCTCGCCTGGATGAAGCGCCATGTGCTGGCGACGAAGAACTTTGCGGAGTATGAGGCGAGCCTGAAATCCGCGGCGAAGGAGGTGGCGCGTGCCTGAACCTGGATATTCCGCCGATGAGATCATGACAATTGCCGCGGCCCGGCAGCTTCACAATGACACGGTCTGTTTCGTTGGCATCGGCATGCCGAGTGCCGCTGCCAATCTGGCGCGGCTCAGCCACGCGCCGCAGGTGACCCTGATCTATGAATCCGGCACCATCGAGGCCAAACCCGATGTGTTGCCGCTCTCGATCGCCGATAGCGAATTGTCGGAAACCGCGATGACCGTGGTTTCGATCCCCGAAATGTTTCGCTATTGGCTGCAGGGTGGCTGGATCGATGTCGGGTTTCTGGGCGCAGCCCAGATCGACCGCTTCGCCAATATCAACACCACCGTTATCGGCGACTACGGGAAACCGAAAACGCGGCTGCCGGGCGCAGGCGGTGCGCCGGAGATCGCCACATCGGCCAAGGAGATCTTCGTCATGCTGCGCATGGGTCAGCGCGCTTTCATGTCGAAGCTCGATTTCGTGACGTCGCTGGGCCATGGCAGCGGCGGCAACAACCGGGCCGAATACGGTGCGCAGGGACGGGGGCCGAGCCGCGTCATCACCGATCTTGGCATCCTGGAGCCGCATCCCGAGACGCGCGAACTGGAATTGACCTCGATTCATCCGGGCATCGCCGTGGACCAGGTGAAGGCGGCCTGCGGCTGGCCGCTGAAGATCGCCGCGCGGATGGTGGAAACGCCACTGCCGACAAATCTGGAGCTGTCGGTCCTGCGGGAGTTCAAGGCACGCAGCGAGGCAGCCGGCACCGGGCGGCCGCAGAAGGTGAGGGCTGCTCAATGACCGAGGCCTATATCTGCGATCCGCTGCGCACAGCCATCGGGCGCTATGGCGGCGCGCTTTCCGCGATCCGCACCGACGACCTGGCCGCCCTGCCGCTGAGGGCGCTGATGGCGCGCAATCCGAAGATGGATTGGCAGGCGATCGATGACGTCATCATGGGCTGCGCAAACCAGGCGGGCGAAGACAACCGCAATGTCGCGCGCATGGCGGCACTTCTATCCGGCCTGCCGGTCAGTGTGACGGGAGCGACCATCAACCGGCTTTGCGGGTCGGGTCTCGATGCACTGGCGACGGCCTCACGTGCCGTGAAGTTGGGCGAGGCCAATATGATGATTGCCGCCGGGGTGGAGAGCATGTCGCGCGCGCCCTTCGTGATGCCGAAGGCGGACAGCCCCTTCAGCCGCCAGGCGGTCATCGAAGACACCACCATCGGCTGGCGCTTCATCAACAAGCAGATGAAGAAGATGTACGGTGTCGATACCATGCCGGAGACGGCGGAGAATCTGGCCGAGGCGTTCCGGATTTCGCGCCAGGATCAGGATGCCTTCGCCTGGCGTTCGCAGCTGCGGGCCAAGGCCGCGCAGGAATCCGGCCGGCTGGCCAAGGAAATCATTCCGGTCGACTTGCCTGCGAAGAAGGGCGAGCCGCAACGTTTCGATCGCGACGAGCATCCGCGCGCCGATACGACGCCAGATAAACTGGCGAAGTTGCCGACGCCGTTTCGCGACGGCGGTACGGTCACGGCCGGCAATGCATCAGGCGTCAATGATGGCGCCGCGGCGATGCTGGTCGCCTCGGAAGAATCGGTAAAGCGCCACTCTCTCAAACCCATGGCCCGCGTGCTGGGAGCCGCAACAGCCGGCGTCGAGCCGCGCATCATGGGATTCGGTCCATCGCCGGCAAGCCGCAAGCTGCTGGACCGGCTGGGCCTTAAGATCGCACAGATGGATGTGATCGAGTTGAACGAGGCTTTCGCCGCCCAGGCGCTGGCCGTGACCCGCGATCTCGGTCTCGCCGATGACGATACCAAGGTAAATCCCAATGGCGGCGCGATCGCGCTCGGCCATCCGCTGGGCATGAGCGGTGCGAGGCTCGCCATGACGGCGACGTTCGAACTGCAGGAACGCGGCGGGCGCTACGCGCTCTGCACCATGTGCATCGGCGTGGGACAGGGGATCGCTTTGGTGCTGGAACGGGTTTAGTGCCGGCCCCCACGCTCGAAACCATCGCGGAGCTGGGCGAACCCTTCGGGCTGAAGCTGCGCGGCGGGTTTTATCCTGCGCCGATCGACGGCGTGCCGCCGCTCAGCGGTGGCAATGCCAGCGCCAGCCTCGTCTTGCTCGGCAATATCGGCGGCTCGATCTGGCCCGCCTTCAGCGCATCGCCGGAACGCGGGGACGGCAAGCCTCATTCCCTGGATCGCTGGACGAAGCGCATCGTCGACGCCATCGCGGCTGCGGTCGGGGCAGAGCCGCTTTATCCATTCGGTGGGCCGCCCTGGCATCCCTTTCAGCGCTGGGCGCAGAGAGCTGAGCCTGTTTTGCCATCGCCGGTCGGCGTGCTGATCCATCCCGATCTGGGATTGTGGCATGCCTATCGCGGGGCCCTGGCCTTTGGCGAGCGGCTCGCTGTGGCGGGTTTTGCAGCGCAACCGCGGCCTTGCGATTCCTGTGCAAAGCGGCCCTGCCTCAGCACCTGTCCCGTCAACGCCTTCACCGCCCAGGGCTATGACGTCGCCGCCTGCCGCCGTCATGTGGCGAGCATTGAAGGCACGGAATGCCGGATGCGCGGCTGTCTTGCCCGGCGGGCCTGTCCCATCGGCCGCAGCCAGGCCTATCCGCGGGATGAGATGGCTTTCCACATGGCGGCTTTTCTTGCCGCCCGCTGATCTGTTAGGAATTTACCCATGTCCGATTCGGCCGAGCGCGTCCTTCTGATCGCCCATAGCGACTGGCGAGAAGGACGACTTGCTCCGCTGCTCCAGGCCAAAGGCTATGCGGTCGAATGGTGCTGTCCCGTGCAGGGCGCAAGCCTGCCGGCGGATGACGCTTCCTATGCCGCCGCGGTGGTGCTCGGCGGCGTGCAGAGCGCCAATGACGCGGAAAGCCAGCCTTATCTACGCCAGGAAATCGACTGGATCGGCCGGCGCATTGCCGCCGGCAAGCCATTTCTCGGCATCTGCCTGGGTGCGCAGCTGTTGGCGCGCGCCCTGGGTGCCAAGGTTGCCCCGCATGGCGAGGGCGTCAACGAGATCGGTTATTACCCGGTCTATCCGACCACGGAAGCCGGTGGCCTCATTCCCACCGGCCTGCATGTCTATCACTGGCATAAAGAAGGGTTTGAGGTTCCGTCGGACACCACGTTGCTCGCCCGCGGTGACGCGTTTCCCAACCAGGCCTATCGTTATGGATCAAATGCCTACGGCCTGCAGTTCCATCCCGAGGTGACGGCCAATGTGGCCTCGACCTGGGTCAAATCCGCGCCCGATCATCTGACCCGGCCGGGCGCGCAACCCGGCGACCACCAGATGACCATGGCAGCACGATTCGACCAGCCGCTGCACGACTGGTTCGACCGCTTCCTCGACCGTTGGCTCGGCCGCCAGGCCCCGATGGCACTCGCCGCCAAATAAAGAGAGCTAATTTGCTGTCGTTTTGTCCCGGCGGACGCGAAATTCTTGTTGCCCACCAGTCCAATGCGGTATGTAGGGCGACGCGCGACAGCATATTTTTTGGAGGCAAGGGGTGCGATCACTAATCCTGGCCGGCGCAATTCTGAGCGGAATTGCGTCTGTCGCTCTGGCGTCGAGCGACAATGGCGGCGCGCTTCTGGTCAAGCCGGCGGCGCCCGCCGCGGCGCCAGCACCGGCACCGGCACCGGCACCAGCCCCCGTCGTTGCAGCACCACCGCCGCCACCGCCTCCACCCAAAGTGGTCGACGTGCCCTGGCCGGATAATGTGCCGAAGATCAAGCCGGGCACTGGCGGTATTCCGCTGATGATGGCGAGTGCTGCGCCCGCGCCGGCAAAGCCGGCGGCGACATCGGCCGGGCAGGGCATCGCCTCGACCGCTGGTGGCGCGGCCACGCCCACGCAAACAGCTTCGCTGCCGCCCACGCCCATTCCCAGCGGCCCGCCGACCAAGGTCAGCCTGCAGGCATCCATCATGCAGGGCGCCAAGCCGCTCAAGGATCCGCTGGTCTGGACCATGACCGTTCCGGCGCCGGGCACCGTCAATCAGCCGGGAACCATCGTGGCGACCCAGAACGGGCCGAAAGCCGAGTTCGACCTGCCGCAAGGCACCTATGTGGTCTCGGTCAAGGATCAGGAAGCGATCGTGAATTCGGTCGTCATCGTCGGGGCCACGCCGATCGCCAAAGTCATTCCGTTGAACATTTCATTGGTGGGCGTCAGGATGATTCCCTATACCGGCGCCAAGTTGATCACCGAGCCGATCCACTGGGAGGTGTTCAACAGCGCGCTGGGCGCGCCAGGCCCGAATTCGAAGATTGCCGACGTCACGGCCCCGCAGGAAGATTTTATGCTGGCCGCCGGCTTCTATCTGGTGCGGGCCCATTACTCCGACGTCCATGCTGATCTCGCGATTCTCATCGAGCCGGGCATCACCTATAGCTACACCGTCGATCTCTACGCGGCCAAGGTGAACGCCAAAGTGTTCGATGCTGGCGGCAAGACGCCGAAGGGCGATGTGAGCTGGGAAATCATTCGCACGGCGGCTGACGCGGCCGGCCAGCACCAGGTGGTGGCGACGGATAAGGGGTCCAACCCCGACTTCCTGCTGCGCGAAGGAACTTACATGGTGATCGCCACGGGGGCGGACGGATCGGTCGGCCAGACGCCCATCGCCGTGCGCGCGGGTCAATCGACCAAGATCACGGTGAAGCTGGGCAAGCCCGGAACCAGCGGTTGAAGACTTCTTCTCGCGCACACGCGAATAAAAAAATTCTCCCTCGCCCCAACCCTCTCCCGCAGGCAGGAGAGGGAGCGCAACGCGACCCGTCAACTTCCGGCGCCGAGCATCGGCAGGTTCAGACCCTGCTCGCGGGCGCAAGCCTGGGCGCTCTCATAACCTGCATCGGCGTGACGCATGACGCCGCTCGCGGGGTCATTGGTCAGTACCCGCTCCAGCCGGCGCGCCGCTTCTTTCGTGCCATCGGCGACGATTACCATGCCGGCATGCTGGGAATAGCCGATGCCGACGCCGCCGCCGTGATGGAGCGAAACCCAGGTGGCACCCGAGGCGGTATTCAACAGGGCGTTCAGCAGCGGCCAGTCTGATACGGCGTCAGAGCCATCCATCATCGCTTCGGTCTCGCGGTTCGGGCTGGCGACGGAGCCGGAATCCAGATGGTCGCGGCCGATGACGACGGGCGCCTTCAATTCGCCCTTTGCCACCATCTCGTTGAAGGCAAGGCCGAGGCGCGCGCGATCGCCGAGGCCAACCCAGCAGATACGCGCCGGCAGGCCCTGGAACTGGATGCGCTTTCGCGCCATGTCGAGCCAGTTATGCAGATGCTTGGCGTCGGGCATCAACTCTTTCACCCGCTGGTCGGTCCTGTAGATGTCTTCTGCTTCGCCCGAGAGCGCGGCCCAGCGGAACGGGCCGATGCCGCGGCAGAAAAGCGGGCGGATATAGGCGGGGACGAAGCCGGGGAAATCGAAGGCATCGGCGACTCCCGTTTCCAGCGCCATCTGGCGGATGTTGTTGCCGTAATCGAGGGTTGGCACACCACGCTTGTGGAATTCCAGCATGGCGCGAACCTGGACAGCCATGGAGTCCTTCGCGGCCTTGATGACCGCGGCCGGATCGCTCTGGCGCATGCGCTCGGCCTGATCAAGGGTCCATCCCGCCGGCAGATAGCCATTGAGCGGATCATGGGCCGAGGTCTGGTCGGTGACCACATCGGGGCGCACATTGCGGCGCAGCAGTTCGGGAAATATCTCGGCGGCATTGCCGAGCAGGCCAACGGAGATGGCTTTCTTCGTCTTGCGCGATTCCTCCATCAGGGCCAGCGCATGGTCGAGATCGTTGGCCTTGGCATCCAGATAGCGCGTCTCCAGCCGCCGCTCGATGCGGCTCGGCTGGCACTCGATCGCGAGCATGGAGGCGCCGGCCATGGTGGCGGCGAGCGGCTGGGCGCCGCCCATGCCGCCGAGCCCGCCGGTCAGAATCCAGCGGCCGGCAAGATCGCCCCCGTAATGGCGGCGTCCGACCTCGACGAAGGTTTCATAGGTTCCCTGGACGATGCCCTGGCTGCCGATATAGATCCACGAGCCCGCGGTCATCTGGCCGTACATCATGAGTCCGGCGCGATCGAGCTCGTGGAATTTCTCCCATGTCGCCCAATGGGGCACGATGTTGGAATTGGCGATCAGTACCCGCGGTGCGTCGGCATGGGTGCGAAAAACACCCACCGGCTTGCCGGACTGGACCAGCAGTGTCTCGTCGTCGCCGAGAGTCTTCAGCGTGGCAACGATGCAGTCGTAGCAGCGCCAGTCGCGCGCCGCGCGGCCGATGCCGCCATAGACCACCAACTCCTGCGGCTTCTCAGCCACCTCGGCATCGAGATTGTTCATCAGCATGCGCATGGCCGCTTCCGTTTGCCAGCTTTTGGCCGTGAGCTTGCTGCCGCGCGGGGCCCTGATCTTGCGTTCGTTATCCAGGCGCGGATTGGTGGGGGAAGATGTCATGGGGCCTCGCTCTGCGGACGCGTCCAACTTGTATATACAACTTTAGCTGGCCTGTCGATCAAGCCGCCGCCTGATCAGCGGAACTCCTGCCGCCCAGCCAGTCGGTAACGCCTGCCCAGCAGCAGCGCTCGCGAGACGACATGTTCCTGGCACCAAGTCCGCCGGGTCATCAGCAGGCAGGGCTCATCTGCCGACACGCCCAGCAGTTTTTGCTGGCGGCGGTCCGCCAGCACGGCCTCCACGAGATGTTCGACCGCGTCCGGCGGCTGCAGCCCCATGAGATACTTGTTCGGCGTCGTGCGGACAAAATCCTGCTTCAGATAGGCGGGCGCAAAAGACGGGCTGACAAGTCGATCCTCGATCTGGATCGGTGCACCGTTCTCACGGTGGAGGAGCAGACTGTGAAACAGCCGGGCGCCGGGTTTGATGGAGAAGGCAGCCGCTTCTTCGGTCGTCGCGTGGCGGGATTCGAGGGAAAGAACTTCGGCGCTATGGGTCCCGCCTCGTGCTGCGATCTCCTCGGCGATGTTGCGCACGTCGAACAGGGCGGATTCGGGCTTGGCGGCGGCAACAAAGCTGCCGGCACCCTGAACGCGCCGCAAAACGCCTTCGCTCGTCAGCTCGCGCAAGGCACGATGGGCCGTCATGCGGCTGACGCCCAGCGCGCGAGTCAGCTCGTTCTCCGAGGGCACCTGCGCGCCTTCGGCCAAGGCGCCGCCGGCAATGCGCTCCAGGATATGGCGCTTCACCTGGCGATAGAGCGGTTCGACCGTCATTGCGTGTTCAGAATCAGGCGCAGGTGGGTATCGTCGATGCGCATCAGCTTGCCGGCGAGCAACGGCGATTTATAGAAGCTTTCCGCCCCGCTGATGCGCGCTGCATCCGAGGCCGAAAAGGTGATCGTGCCAATCTCCAGTCATTGGGACCAGGCGCGCGGGCCGAATCCGCAGCGCCCATCGGTTCGACGCGCCAATGGGTAGCGAGCGGTACCGCCGGCAGGTTGACGAGCTTCGCCAATGTTGCAATGTCGTCGCCCTCGCTCGCCGCCGTGCGGTGCTCATGGGGCCAGAGCAGCAGGGCAAGGCCCAGCAGTGCAATGATCCCGCCGAACAGGGTTGCCCGCCGATGCTGGTCGAAGCGGAATTGGAAGTTCGACAACGGACGGGGGCGGGGCTGGTTTTGCATCAGGGGATAGTCCATTGTTCGCGCTACAGGATCAACGGACTTGCCTATGGATCTTTATCGCTTTCGCAGCGGCACCTCGCCGCTCCTGGTCAGCATGCCCCATGTCGGCACGCATATCCCGCCTGCCCTTGCCGCGGATATGACGCCCGCCGCGGCCGAGGTGCCGGATACCGATTGGCATGTCGACCGGCTCTACGATTTCCTCGACGAGCTGGGCGCAAGCGTGCTGCAGGCGACCCATTCGCGCTACGTCATCGACCTCAACCGCACGCCGACGGGCGAGGCGCTCTATCCCGGTGCCAGGAACACGGAACTCTGCCCGACCTCGCGTTTCGACGATCAGCCGATTTATCTTCCCGGCCGTGCGCCTGATGCGGTGCAGATCGACGAGCGACGCAGCCGATATTGGCAGCCCTATCACGACAAGCTTGCACTCGAGATTGCCGCCATCAAGGCGCGCTACGGCTATGTCCTGCTGTTCGATGCGCATTCCATCCGCTCGGAAGTGCCGCGTTTCTTCGAGGGCCGGCTGTGGGACCTCAATATCGGCACCGGCGACGGGATCGCCGCGTCGCCCGCCATCAGCGAAGCGGTGATGGAGGTGGCGGCGAAGGCCGCATCCTATACGAGTATGCTGAACGGCCGCTTCAAGGGCGGTTATATCACGCGCCGCTACGGCCGGCCGATCGACACGGTCGAAGCCGTCCAGCTCGAACTGTCGCAGATCACCTATATGAACGAGGATCCGCCGTTCGATTTGCGCGAGGATCGCGCTTCAGGCATCCGCCCGTCGCTGCGCGCGATCCTCGAAGCCTTCCTCGCCGCCGGCGCTAAGCGATATCGTGGAGCGGCAGCAGCTCGTACGGCGGTTTGAAGCCCGGCAGGCTTTCCATCCGCTGCATCCAGGCGCTGATATTGGGATACTCGGCGAGATCGAAGGCGCCTTCGCGCGCAAAGGCGAGCACGCCGTAACAGGCGACATCGCCGATGGTGGGTTCGACCCCGGCGACAAACTTGCTTCTGCCCAACTGGGTCTCCAGCACCCGCAAGCCGTTATCGGCATAGTCGCGGAAATAAAGCGTGGTTTCCGGTGCCAGGTTGACGAAACCCCTGATCGCGGCGCGAGTGCGGAAAACGCCCGGCGACAGGCGATCGGCATCCCAGAACAGCCATTCGCGGGCGCGGGCCTGTTGCTGGGCGTCCTTCCCGCCGAATTTCCCATGCTTGGCCGCGAGGTGTTGCAGGATCGAGCCTGACTGGCAGAGCGAAAGCTCGCCATCGGTCAACGCCGGGACCTGGCCATAGCGATTGATCGCCAGGAACTCCGGCATCTTGTGGGCGCCGCTGCGAAGGTCGGTGTGGCGAAAGGCAAAGGGCTCGCCGAGCAGCGACAACATCAGTGCGACCTTGTAGGTCGGGCCGCTGGGTGCAGCGCCATACAAAGTGGGTTTCGCCGCCGCCCTGGCCGAGGCCTTGCGCGACGTGCCACGCGCATTCTTGTGCGCTCTCCTGGCACTTTTCGCACCTGACCTTCGGCGCGAAGGGGCAGCTGATCTCCTGGCTGCAGGATTTTTACCTATCGGCTTCTTGTTGGATGATTTCTTGCCAGCTGCTTTCTTTTTGGCCTTCACCGCTTTGCGAGCCATCGCCAACCTCCGTCTGCTGAAAACTGCCTAAACTTCTATGCGGTTTCTTCCGCTGGCGAGCATTTGCGCCAGCTCGTCGAGGAACGGAATTTGTCCTCGATGGATCCGCTGTCTTGCTTCCACGATACTGAACCACGCCGCTCGGTCTACCTCGGCGAAACGTTGCATCTTGCCGGATTTGGGCGGCCATTCGATCTCGAATTCATTGCTTTTCACGCTTGTTTCGTCAACGTCGCCTTCGACCGCCCAGGCGTGGATCAACTTTCGGCTTGGCTGGGCGCGAGGAGTCAGGGCGATGAATGTGCCGTCGATGCCGGAGCCAACTTCTTCGGCAAATTCGCGCCGTGCCGCCGACAGAGCTTCCTCGCTTTCGTCTATCTCGCCTTTGGGGATGGACCAGGCGCCGAGGTCTTTCTTTGCCCAGAAGGGACCGCCGGGATGCACGAGAAAGACCTGCAGCTGACTGAGCTTTCGGCGATAAACCAGCAGGCCTGCGCTTTGCCTGGGCATGAAGCGTGCCAGCCCGGCTCAGTGCTCGATGCGTCCGCCTCGAACCCGCCCGACGCAAGGATTGTAGCCGATGCGATAGGCGAGTTCGGCCGGCCGTTCGACGCGGAAGATGGCGAAGTCAGCCACCTTGCCCGCCTCCAGCGTACCATGGGTGGCGCCGAGCCCCAGCGCGGTAGCGGCATGGCGCGTGACCCCGGCCAGCGCCTCCTCCGGCGTCAGGCGGAACAGGGTCGAAGCCATGTTCAATACCAGCAGCAGCGAGGTGATGGGCGAACTGCCGGGATTGTTGTCGGTGGCGAGTGCGATGGGTACGCCCGCCTTTCGCAACGCGTCTGCCGGCGGCAGCTGTTTTTCGCGCAGAAAATAGAAGGCACCAGGCAGCAGTACCGCCACCGTGCCGCTGCGTGCCATGGCTTCGACGCCGGCGGCCGAGGTGAATTCCAGGTGATCGGCCGAGAGCGCGTCGAACTCGGCCGCCAGGGCCGCGCCACCCAGATCGGACAGCTGATCGGCATGGAGCTTCACCGGCAGCTTGTGTTTGCGGGCGGCATCGAACACGCGCCGTGTCTCCGCGGGGCTGAAGGCGATCTTTTCGCAGAAGACATCGACGGCATCGGCCAGACCGGTGACGGCAGGCAGCATCTCCTCGACCACCAGATCGATATAGGCGCCGCTGCGGTTCTCGAATTCCGGCGGCAGCGCATGGGCGCCCAGGAACGTCGCCTTGACAGTGACGCCGGAGAGGCGCCTGGCCACGCGCAGCATCTTGGCTTCGTTGGCGCTGTCGAGCCCATAACCCGATTTGACCTCGAGCGTGGTCACGCCCTCAGCACGTAGATGCGCAAGCCTTGCTTCGGCTGCCGCCAGCAGGCTGCCCTCGTCGGCCGCGCGGGTTCGCGTAACCGTGGAGCGGATGCCGCCGCCGGCCCGCGCGATCTCTTCATAAGTGGCACCCTTCAGGCGCAGTTCGAATTCCTGCGCGCGGTCGCCGCCATGGACGATATGGGTGTGGCAATCGATCAGGCCGGGCGTCAGCCAGCAGCCCGCGAGATCGCGAACCTGGCGTGCCAGGCTTTCCGGCCGGCCGGGAAGCTCGCTCCTTGCACCGACCCAGGCAATCTTGCCGCCGGCGGCGGCGATGGCGCCATCTTCGAGTGCGCCATAGGGCCCGTCCTTGGCGGTCATCCGCGCCAGGCGCCCATTGATCCACAAATCATCCCACATTTTTTCGCCTGACTGATTGTTGCGGCGCGATTGTCCCGGCGAGTTTAACCCCCTATGGTTTTGCCGAACCAGCCACAACCAGCATTCATGAGTGACAAGATCCTCTTTGCCCGACACGCGCTGCTGCCTGAGGGCTGGGCCGACAACGTATTGATCGAGATGACGGGCGAGGGCGATATTGCAGCCGTCGCATCCGGCGCCAGGCCGGGAAGTGCGCCTCAGGCCGCGGGCCCGGTCATTCCCGGCATGCCCAATCTGCACAGCCACGCTTTCCAGCGCGCCATGGCAGGGCTCACCGAACAGGCGGGCCAGGCTGGCACCGCGGCTGCCGATGACAGTTTCTGGACTTGGCGAACGCTGATGTACGAATTCGTCGGCCGCCTGTCCCCCGACGCTGTGGAGGCCATCGCCAGCCAGCTTTATATCGAAATGCTGAAGGCCGGATATACGGCGGTGGCGGAATTCCACTATCTGCATCACGACGCCGACGGTCGCCCTTATGGCGATCTGGCGGAAATGTCGGAGCGTGTGCTGGCGGCGGCGAAGGCGACGGGCATCGGCATCACCCATTTGCCGGTGCTCTACAATGCCGGCGGCTTCGGCGGCAAACCCGCAGGCGGCAGCCAGCGCCGATTCCTGAACGATCCCGACCGGTTCCTGAAGCTAATCGGCGATTTGCGCTCGCGCCATGCCGGCGATCCCCAGATCCGCATCGGCATTGCGCCCCATTCGCTGCGCGCGGTCACGCCGGAGATGCTCGGCGGCGCCGTCGAAGGGCTGAGCCAGATGGATGCGAGCGCCCCCATCCATATCCACATCGCCGAGCAGACGAAGGAAGTGGAAGACTGCCTTGCCTGGTCGAAGCAGCGTCCGGTGGCCTGGCTGCTGGATCACCAAAAGGTCGATCAGCGCTGGTGCCTGATCCATGCAACCCATATCGATGCTGGTGAAATAGCCAGGCTGGCGGCCAGCGGGGCGGTGGCCGGTCTCTGCCCGACGACAGAGGCCAACCTCGGCGACGGCTTTTTCCCGGCTATCGATTTTCTGGCCGCCGGCGGCGAATTCGGCATCGGCTCGGACAGCCATATCTCGGTAAGTCCGGTCGAGGAGTTGCGTTGGCTCGAATACGGCCAGCGTCTGGTGACACGCCGCCGCAATCGTTTGTCGCTGGGCTCGGCGGGCGGTTCGCATATCGGTGCCGCGCTTTACCGTGAGGCGCTGACGGGCGGGCGGCGCGCTCTGGGCCGAAGGATCGGACGGATCGCCGCCGGTGAGCGGGCGGATTTGCTCGTTCTGGACGCAAGTTCGCCGATTCTGACCGGCAAGGTGGGAGATACGCTGCTGGATGCACTTATCTTTGCCGGCAATGCAAGCGCGGTGCGGGATGTTATGGTTGGCGGGCGCTTTGTCGTGAAAAACGGACGCCATGACGGCGAGGCAGCAATTCTGGAACGCTATCGCAGTGCTTTGGGGGCGTTGCTGGCGTAACGCCGAGTCGAGTGTCCGAGAGTCTTATATTTCAATAAGTTCGGAGAAAATCCTCGCGCATTAATGAATGCGCAAGAATTGTATGACAAATATGGGGCAAGTGCGGTAACCGCGTTTGGAAGGGGGATATATGTTAACCATGCTGCGGATTGGCGCGGTGGCGCTCGGGTTATGGTTGCTTGCTCCGGCGCCGGCCCACGCCGCCTGCATTCGCTTCGAAGAGACGGCGCTGGGCGATGCCTATCTGGTAAACAGCTGCCCTACGCCCATGAATGTGTCCTATTGCGTCAAGGGCAAGAACTCCTCCCTCGATTGTGGCCATGGTTTCAGCCGCGTTCCGGTCGCCGCCAAGATGCGCCGGTTGCTGTGGCTTGGGATCAAGCCGCCGGTGGCAGGGACCTATGAGATCAACGTCCTCTCCTGCGTTGCACCCTCGACCCTGGTCACGCAGACCGGCCTGCCGCCAACCTGCCAAACCGATTCCGCCGACGCGGGATAAGACTGGAATCCGTCAACCCGCCGACGTCGCTGACTGCGCATATGGCGGATTTCTGCGGCTTCTGCCGCTCTGTCGTCGTCGGATAAGCGACACATAGCGACGGAAAAGACTTAACAGCCGGGCGCGGCGCTGCCTATTCTCCGCCACGTTTTCTCGGAGGATTTCATGGCCCGCGAAGCCCAGCGCCGCGAACGCCGCACCCGCGGCGGGGCGCTGAAGCAATTGCCCTGGCGCAATTACCGCAATCCCTACAGGCCCATTGAGGTCATTTCCGCCGACCAGATCGAGGCGATCCACAATGCTTCGATGCGTGTGCTCGAGGAGATCGGTATCGATTTTCTCGATGAACCCGCACGCGCACGGCTGAAGACGGCAGGCGCCCATGTCGAGGCCGGCAGCCAGCGGGTGCGCTTCGATCGCGCCATGGTGCTGGAGCTGGTGGCCAAGACGCCGTCGGAAGTCCTGCTCCATGCGCGCAATCCCGAGCGCAATCTGACTTTCGGCGGCAATCACATCAATTTCGGCTCCGTCGCCAGCGCCCCCAATGTTTCCGATATGGATAAGGGGCGCCGTCCCGGCCAGTACGAGGATTACTGCAACCTGCTGCGGCTCTGCCAAAGCCTGAACATCGTCCAGTTCATCTCGGGATATCCAGTCGAGCCCGCCGACCTGCCGCCGCTGTCGCGCCACCTCGATGCGCATTATGCGGCGATCACCCTGACCGACCGCATCTGGCATCCCTATAGCCTGGGGCGCGAGCGCATCGCCGATGCGATCGAGATGATCTGCCTTGCCCGCGGCATCTCGCGCGAACAGCTGGCAAAAGAGCCCAGCCTGTTCTCCATCATCAATTCCAGCTCGCCGCTGCGACTGGACGGGCCGATGCTGCAGGGCATGACCGAGATGGCGCTGCATCGTCAGCCCATCGTCATGACACCATTCACCTTGAGCGGCGCCATGGCCCCGGCGACCATTGCCGGCGCCTTGTCGCTGCAGAATGCGGAAGCGCTGGCCGGCATCACCTATATGCAGGTCGTCATGCCGGGCTGCCCGGTGATGTATGGCGGCTTCACCTC
>DASXQK010000306.1:0-2319 GCA_036493015.1 Dongiaceae bacterium
AACCCCAAATCCCGGGCGCTTGCCCAGCGCGCGGCCGCCCATATGCCCAACGGCGTGCCCATGCACTGGATGACCGATTGGGCCACGCCCTTCGCGCTGTTCGTGGCCAGCGCGTCGGGTGCCAGCCTGCGCGATGCGGACGGGCATGACTATGCGGATTTCTGCCTGGGCGATACCGGTACCATGTTCGGTCATGTGCCGCCGGCGGTGGCGCGCGCGGTGGAAAAGCGCCTGCAGCTCGGATTCAGCGCCATGCTGTCGAGTGAGGATGGGATCGCGGCGGCGGAGAATCTCGCCACGCGGTTCCGCCTGCCCTTTTGGCAGATGGCGACCACGGCAACCGATGCGAACCGTTTCGTGCTGCGCTGGGCGCGCGCCATCACCAACCGGCCGGTCGTGCTGGTCTTCAACGGCTGCTATCACGGTTCGGTCGACGATACTTTCCTGCGGCTGGACAAGGGCAAGACCGTGCTGCGCCCCGGCGTGCTGGGCCAGGCCCAGGACCTGACCAGAACCAGCCGCGTGATCGAGTTCAACGATGTGGACGCGCTGGAGCGTGCGTTGGCGCCCGGCGATGTCGCCTGCGTGCTGCAGGAGCCCGCCATGACCAATATCGGCATGGTCCTGCCGCAGCCTGGATTCCAGCGGGCGCTACGCGAGATCACCCGCAAGCACGGCACACTGCTGATCAATGACGAGACCCATTGCATCAGCACCGGACCTGGCGGCTATACCCGCGCCTTCGATCTTTCGCCCGACATGTTGACCCTGGGCAAGCCGATCGCCGGCGGCATTCCCTGTTCGGTCTTCGGCTTCACCGCGGAAATCGAGCAGGCGATGCGCCGGGTGAGTGCCGCCGATCCCGGCTATAGCGGCATGGGCACGACCCTCTCCGGCAACGCGCTGGCGCTCGCCTGCATGCGTGCAACCCTGGAAGAGGTGATGACGGAGGCGGCCTATGCGCGGATGCTGGCCTTGTCCCAGCGCCTTGCCGGCGGCCTCGAAAAGGTCATCGCCGATCACGGCCTCGCCTGGCATGTCCAGCGTGTCGGCGCGCGCGCCGAATGGCTGTTCTCGGCGCGGGCGCCGATCAATGGCAGCGAGGCCGCGGCCAGCTTCGATCACGAGCTGGAGCGGGCGCTGCATCTTTATCTGTTGAACCGGGGCGTGCTGATCGCGCCCTTCCACAACATGACGCTCTGCTCGCCGGTGACGGAAGAGGCGGGCGTCGACAAGCTGGTGAATGCGCTACGCGGCGCGGTGGGCGAGTTGCTGGCAGCCTGAGAAGCAAGAACGTCAGAGCGAATGCTGCGCTCGTCGATCCCCTCAGTCGTCATGCCCGCGAAGGCGGGCATCCACGTCTTCTTTCTTCATTAGCCAAGACGTGGATACCGGGGCTCGGTCCATCGACCGCCCCGGGCATGATGATGGAGAAGAAGTGGAGGGCGTGAGAACCCCATCAACGAGATAGGACCCGCTACTCCACTTTCTCCGTCGCATAGACGCCATAGAGCTGGTCGCGCTGCAGCCAACCCTTGTAGCCCTGCACCTCGACGCGGCACCAATCGGCCTGGCACGCGAGCAGCGAGGGGATGACGCCGGGCTCGAGCCGCGCCGTCACCGGCGAGGTGTCGGCAGCGTCCTGATGCATCAGTCTTTCGCTGCCTGTAATCATGACGTAACGGCTGCCGTCCAACATGCTCTGATGAACCCAACCGACGGTGCCCTGCCAGTCGCGGATTTTTCGCCAGGTGTCGTATTCGGCGATGATCTCCACCGGCAGGTGCTTGCGCTGATAGACCCATTCGATGGGAAAATTCATGCCGGGGCCGCTGCGCAGATTGATCTGGTTGGAGCGCAGCGAGACATAGCGGGGCACGGGCAGCCCGCTCTGGTCGCGCGCGGCCGCCGCCGGTGCCGGCAACAGGACCGTGGCAAGGGCGAACAGGCTCAGAATCAAAAAACCGCGGCGGCGGCGCGTGGGCTGCATGACGCCACCTAAATCCAGCCGGGCGCGGCCGGTCAAGCCTATTGCGTCTGATCGCCTCCCGTCCTTCTGACGGGAGGCGTGAATCAGCCGCAACCTTAAAAATTGGGGGCGGGCCTTCGAGAAGCGGTCACCTAATCTCCCTTTGGGCCCGCTTCGCTGGACAAGCCTGCCTCCCCTTGCTATGGCAGGAACAAGCTCCCATGAAAGCCGCCGAATGCCCGTAAGACCCGTCGTCGTCGTCACCCGCAAGCTGCCGGATCCCATCGAGACGCGGATGATGGAGCTGTTCGACGTGCGGCTCAATCTTGCGGACAGCCCGATGTCGCAGG
>DASXQK010000307.1:0-2105 GCA_036493015.1 Dongiaceae bacterium
CAGCAGAAGCAACAGCAAGACCAGGCGCGGCCGCAGATAGAGCGCGGTGGAAAGGCGCGTCAGCGGCCCTTCGCGAAAGGGCGCGGCGCCGGCAACACTCACGGCCGCATTTCCTGAATGTGGCTGCGCTGCCAGATCAGCCGCACGGCCTGGCCCTGGCGGGCGATCGCGCTGGAGGCCGTTTCCTCCCGGTTCTGCTCGATCACCGTCAACTCGCCGCCGGCCGGAAGCGCCACATGGAAACGCGTGCTGGCGCCAAGATAGAGAACGCTGGTGATGGTACCGTCGACCGCGCAGCTTCCCGCGGGCGCCGGCGTGCCGGCGGACGCGATTGCGATCTTTTCCGGCCGGATTGAAAACGCTGGCGGTGCGCCGGCGATTCCAGCGGCCGCCGCACCGGACAGGATGTTGGAGACACCGACGAAGCCGGCGACGAAGGCACTCGCCGGATGTTCGTAGACCTGGGCGGGGCTGGCGATCTGTTCGATGCGGCCCTTGTTGAAGACGGCGATACGGTCGCTCATGGAGAGCGCCTCGCCCTGGTCGTGAGTCACATAAATGAAGGTGATGCCGACCTGGCGCTGGATCGCCTTCAACTCGACCTGCATCTGCTCGCGCAGTTTGAGATCGAGGGCGCCGAGCGGCTCGTCCAGCAGCAGCACGCTGGGCCGGTTGACCAGTGCGCGCGCCAGCGCCACGCGCTGGCGCTGGCCACCGGAAAGCTGCGAGGGCTTGCGCCCGCCCAAG
Organism: Dongiaceae bacterium; assembly: GCA_036493015.1. Classification (GTDB taxonomy): domain Bacteria; phylum Pseudomonadota; class Alphaproteobacteria; order Dongiales; family Dongiaceae; genus DASXQK01. The sequence continues at coordinate 748 of DASXQK010000307.1, forward strand.
CCTGCAAGAGCAACCATGGCCAACATCTCCTCGGCCTTCGCCAGGCGTTCGGCCTTGGGAACTTTACGGATCATCAGCCCATAGGCGACGTTCTCCGCCACGCTCATATGCGGGAACAGGGCGTAATCCTGGAAGACCGTGTTGACGTCGCGCTCATAGGGCGGAACGCCCGTCATCGGCTTGCCGTCGATCAGCACATCGCCGCCGGTCGGCTGCTCGAAGCCGGCAATCAATCGCAGGCAGGTTGTCTTGCCCGAGCCGGACGGCCCCAGCATGGAGAAGAATTCGCCATGGGCGATGTCGAAGCTGACATCGTCGGCGGCGCGCACATCGCCGTAATGCCGGCTGACATGGCGAAACGAGACCGCGCTGGTGGATTTATCCGTCATGAAAAGAAGAGACCGGCGGGCAGGCGATAAGGCGCCTGCCCGCCGGGCCGGCTATTGACCGCTCTGGATCGCCAGATACGCGCTGGCCCAATCCTTGTAGGGAACGCAGGTCTTGCCGCCGCCGCAATCGGCGACGGGCGTGCGCCAGAAGCTGATCCGGTCGAAATTGTCGCTGCCGTTGGTCTTGCAGCCGGCATCGCCCAGCAGGGCATTGCCGGTGCAGGCCGCCGGCACGACCGGCACGCTGCCGAACCATGCGGCGACGTCACCCTGCACCTTGGGCTGCAGCGAATGCTCCAGCCACATATAGGCGCAGTTCGGATGCGGCGCCTTGGCATGCATCATCGTCGTATCGGCCCAGCCGGTGGTCCCTTCCTCGGGGATCACGCTGCTGATCGGCTGCTTGTTGCTGTCGCGCAGCAGGTTCACCTGATAGGGCCAGGATGTACCGGCGACCACGCCCTCGGAGGTGAAGTCCTGCACCTGCTGGGTGGCGTCGCTCCAGTACTTCTGGACGATCTGGCGCTGCTGGCGCAGCAGGTCGATGGCGGCATCGAACTGCTTCTGATCCAGGGAATAGGGATCGGTGATGCCGAGCTCGGGATGATGGGCCTTCAGGTAGAGAGCCGCATCGGCGATGTAGATCGGGCCATAATAGGCCTGCACCCGGCCCTTGTTGGATTTGCCGTCGGGCAGCGTCGATTCCTCGAAGATGACGCTCCAGCTCTTGGGCGCGTCCTTGAAGACCTTGGTGTTGTACATCAGCACGTTCGGCCCCCACTGATAGGGCACGCCATAGTGATGGCCGTCCACCGTGTGCCAGGCCCCGCTCTGCAGGCGCGGATCGATGGTCTTGAAGCTTGGGATCAGGTCGGTATTGATCTCCTGCACCGTATGGCCGGCAACCAGCCGCAGCGTCGCATCGCCCGAGGCGGTGACGAGGTCGAAGCCGCCGCCATTCATCAGCGA
>DASXQK010000308.1:0-39027 GCA_036493015.1 Dongiaceae bacterium
TTCCTTCGCGACCATCGTGAAGAAGTGCCGGACGAGGTCGGGGATATCTTCGTTTCGCTCGCGGAGTGCGGGCAGACGGAGCGGCACTACGTTCAGGCGGAAGAACAGATCCTCACGGAACAGCCCCTGGTTGATGAGGATACGCAGATCTTTGTTCGTGGCGGCGATGATCCGGACGTCGGTCTTGATTGGCGTGCGGCCGCCAACCGTCATGTATTCGCCTTCCTGGAGCACGCGCAACAGCCGGGTCTGCGCCTCCATCGGCATGTCGCCGATCTCGTCGAGGAACAGCGTGCCCCCCGCGGCCTGTTCGAAACGGCCGATGCCGCGCGCAATCGCGCCGGTGAAGGCGCCTTTCTCATGGCCGAACAGCTCGCTCTCGACCAGCTCACGCGGGATGGCGGCCATGTTCACGCCAACGAAAGGTCCCCGCCGGCGCTTGCCGTAATCATGGAGCGCGCGGGCGACCAGTTCCTTGCCGGTGCCGGATTCGCCGAAGATCGTCACGGTCAGGTCGGTTGCCATCAGCCGCGCCATGACGCGATAGATCTCCTGCATCGCGGGCGATCGGCCGATGAGCGGCAGGCTTTCGCCGGCCGCTGCTTCAGCGGCGCTTTCTGCGGGACCCGGGCGGCTGAGCGCGCGTTCCACCAGGCCCATCAGCTGATTGAGGTCGAAGGGCTTGGCGACATAGTCAAAGGCGCCGCGCTCGGCGGCGCGCACCGCCGTTAGCAGCGTGTTCTGGGCGCTCATGGCGATGATGCGCAGATCCGGGCGGCGCTGACGGATGCCCGGGATCAGATCGAGCCCATTGCCATCGGGCATCAGCACGTCGGTGATCACGAGATCGCCCTCGCCCTCGCCGATCCATTGCCAGAGCGTGGCCGCCTTGTCGGTGCTGCGCACATTGTAGCCGAGCCGCCCCAGTGCCTGATCCAGCACCAGGCGGATGGCGCGATCGTCATCGGCGACGAGGATTGTCTCGCCGCTCATGCTTCTTCGCTTTCAGCCGCCATGGACAGCAGCACGCGAAACTGGGTGCGGCGCGGTTCGCTGGATACCTCGATCAGCCCGCCATGATCGGCAACGATCTTGGCCACCAGCGCCAGGCCAAGGCCTTTGCCGCCCGGCTTGCTGGACGTGAATGGGTCGAACAGGCGCGCACGCAGCGCCTCGTCGATTCCCGGTCCGTTATCCTGGACCCCGATCACCAGCGGCAGATGGCGCCGGCCGCCATCGGGCTCCGACAGGCGCAGGCCGAGCCGATAGCGGGTGGAGAGCGTGATGATGCCGCCCTCGCCTGCCGTCGCCTCGGCGGCGTTCTTCACCAGATTGAGGAATAGCTGCACCAGCAGATCGCGATTGCCGAGCACTGCGGGCAGCGAGGGATCGAAATCGCAGACAAAATGCCGGCCACGGGCAAAGCCGCTTTCGGCGATCTGGCGCACATGATCAAGCACGCGATGGATGTTGACCGGCGCACGATCCAGCGAGCGCTCATCGGCGAACATCTCCATGCGGTCGACCAGGGCGACGATGCGGTCGACCTCCTCGCAGATGAGACGGGTGAGGTTGCGTCCCGCTTCGTCCAGTCCCGGCTCGAGAAGCTGGGCCGCACCGCGCACGCCGGAAAGCGGATTCTTCACCTCATGCGCCAGCACAGCGGCCAGCGTACCCATGGCGCGTGCGGTGCCCCGGCGGCTGATCGCTTCATCCAGCCTGCCGGCAATCGAACGCTCCTGCAGCGATATGGCGATCCAGCCCGAACGCTCGGCAAGCGGCGACAGGTCGATTGCGGCCATGCGCCGGCCGAGCGAGGAACTCTCGATGATCATCTCGCGGTCGGCGATGCTGGTCCCCTCGGCGCGTGCCTGGTCGAGCAGCGAGAACAGCGGACAATCAGCGGGAATGAAATCGGTCAACGCTCGGCCGGCTGCCTCTACCCCCAGGAATTGGGCGGCGGCGGCGTTGGCGTAGCGGATCAGATTGTCACGATCGACAGCGAAGACCGACGTGGCCAGCGACTGCAACAGCTGCCCCGTATCCACCCCCGGTTTGGCCTCAGCGGGCGGCAGCAAGACCAGGGCTGGGGCCGCAGCACTCATCAAGCCGCCAGACGCTCGATCAGCGGGCGATAAAACGCGGCGATGGCCTCGATCGCGCGAGCCGGTTCGGCGATCCGGTTGAACGCGGCGCGAAACTCAGCCGAGCCGGGCATGCCCTTGCTGTACCAGCCGATATGCTTGCGGGCGATACGCGAGCCCGCCTCGTTGCCGTAGTGAATCAGCATGGCCTGGTAATGCTCGGCCACGATCGCGCTCTGCTCGGCCAGCTGCGGATCGGCCAACACATGTCCCGTCCGCAAGAAATGAATCACCTGGCGCAGGAACCAGGGGCGGCCATAGGCGCCGCGTCCGATCATCACGCCATCGGCGCCGGATTCTTCCAGCGCCGTCGTCACGCCGGGAAGATCGACGATATCGCCGTTGACGATGACGGGAATTTTTACCGCTTCCTTGACGCGGCGCACGAAGCTCCAATCCGCCTTGCCCTCGTAGAACTGGCAGCGGGTGCGGCCATGGATGGTGATCATGCGGATGCCGCAGTTCTCGGCAATGCGTGCCAGGCTGGGGGCGTTGCGGTTGGCATCATCCCAGCCGGTGCGCATCTTCAACGTTACCGGCAACGACACTGCCTTGACGGTCGCCTCAAGAATGCGTCCGGCATGCACCTCGTCGCGCATGAGCGAGGAGCCGGCATGGCCGTTGACCACCTTCTTCACCGGGCAGCCGAAATTGATGTCGATCAGAGCGGCACCCCGGTCCTCGTTCAGTTTCGCCGCTTCGCCCATCACCTCGGGCTCGCAGCCGGCAAGCTGGACCGCCATGGGGAATTCTTCCGGCGTGGTGCCGGCCATGCGCAGGGATTTGCGCGATTCCCGCACCAGCGCCTGGCTCGCAATCATTTCCGAAACCACAAGCCCCGCCCCGCTGCGCTTCACCAAGCGGCGGAAAGGAAGATCAGTCACCCCTGACATGGGTGCCAGGACGACAGGATCCTCAAGCCGAAGCGGGCCGATCTGGATGCTCATTTGATAGGCAATTGGTCTGGTTGCTTAAATGCTAGGCAATTCTACGCCAGAATTGCTGCGCCGCAACAAAAATGAGAGGTGATGACAGCTCAGGAAAGCAGGACGTCGCGGACGAACTTCACACCCGGATAGGCGAGCGTCAGCAGCACATAGGCGGTCAGTACGAAGCCGGTCGCGCGCCGGCCGCGCAGACCCGTGCGCCAATGCAACAGGAGCAGCGCGCCGATGACGACGAAAGCGAGCAAGGAGAACGTCGTCTTGTGATCGAAAACCAGCAGCCGGCCCGACATCAGATATTGCGTGGCCATGCCGCTGACCACCCCGATGCCCAGAACGATCTCGGCCGCGCCCAGCAGACCCCGCAGCAGACGCTCCCCATCGGCCACCGCCGGCAAGCTCTGCAGAAAAGCGGTGCTCCTGCGTCGCTTCAGGGCTCGCTCCTGCAGCCAGCCGGCGAAGTCCGCGACCGCTGCAATCGTGGCAAGTCCATAGGTCGCAACCGACATCGCGATATGCAGGTCGAGCCAGGCCGGTGAAGCGGCGGCGGGCGGGTTTTCGCGCGGCACCGCGCCAAACAGAGTGGCGACCAGACCCAGTAGCAGGCAATATCCGGCGAGCAGCGGCAACAGGCGCCAGGCAGACTCGTTCAGCGCGACGATGACGGCGAACAGCATCATCGAGGCCGCGACGCTGACCCAGATGGCGCCCGAGAGGCTGGGCTGCCAACCGCCGGCATTCTGCACGGCCACCAGGCTTGCCGGCCCCACCACCGCCACCAGCAACAGCGACCAGGTCACGCCGTCGCGCTGGGTGCGCGGCCGGATGAGTAGAAGAGCGGCCGGCACGAGTGACAGAAGAGCTGCGTAATCCATCCACATATCGCAGAGCGCTATAGCGAATTCATTGGCTTGGCAAGCCGTGGGCACTTGGCAAGCCATGGGCGCTTGGCAAGCCGCGACGCCAGGCCGTCACGGCGATACCCTGGATGGCGTCCAGCATCTGGCGCTCCGCCGCCTGCAGCCCATGTTCCGCCATCACCGCTTCCGGTGTCTTCTCCGGCACACCGGGAAAGACCGGCCGGCCGTTGGGCAATCGCACCCCCGGCGCACGCGACAGAAAGAATACGTCATAACGATCGAGAAACAGGCCGAAGCATTCCGTGCCGCCGATGATGCCGATCCGGTTATTGGGTGGGCCGAGCGCATCGAGTGCTTCCTCGAATGAGGCACCGGCCGGATTCCACCGCATGGCCTTGGCATCGACGGGGTCCCGGGCAAGAGCAGGCAGCTTGCGAGTTAAAATGATGCGCGGGCGGAGCGCCGATTTCGGTTGATGCTCGTGGGAATGGCGCCCCTGCACCACCAGATCGACGCCATCGAGCCCGCGCGTGAAGAATTCGTGATCGGCCTTGAACGTCAGCGAATCCGGCATCACACCCAGCGAATTCGCCAGCATGCCGTCATCGGAGACGATAGCATAGCCTTCGATGTGGCGTGTGCCCGGCACGCGGGGATCAGTTCGCCAGGATCGTGTTCGATTTCCCCGCTTCGACCTGATCGATCACCAGCAGCTTCACCGGCACCGGTCCGGTGTTGGTGCCGAAATGCCAGACGCCCAGCGCTTCGACGATAAAGTCGCCTGCGTGGAAGACCTGGCGCTGGCCACCTTCGTATTCCACCGTCAGCTCGCCCTGCAGTACATAGCCGTAGCGCTGGGAGGGATGCTTGTGTCGCGGCAGCTTGGTGCCCGGCGCAATTTCCAGCATCGTGACCACCACCTGCGCATCTTTCGACGGCAGCGCGATCGGCTGGCCGATCGCGGTCTTTGTCGTGGTCAGGATCGGGGTCGATTTCACGGGCGAATCCGCGGCACCGGCGGGATCCAGGCAAGCGAAGCCGATCAGTGCGATTGCAAGCAACCGTTTCATGGGATCAGCGCCCCCGCTCGCTACGGCCTTTGGGATACTTCGCGCGGTATTCGCCGACCGCATGCTCCATGGTGACGAATTCCGCGCCACCCTCACGAAGTTTCTCGATCAGCCATTCCAGCATGATCATGCGATGGCCGCGGCCGATGACATGGGGGTGGAAGGTATAAGTCAGAATCCCCCAGTCGTAGTGGTCGCGCATATAGGTGAAGTCGGCGAGCCAATTCTCACCCACCAGCCGTGCGTTCATCAGCCCGGCCTGAATCTGGTTCTGGTTGCGCATGTATTCGAAGACCGGGAAATCGTCGAGAGTCCAGCTGATGGGCATCTCGATCAACGCCGTGTCCGGCCCGTGGACCAGCGGTTCCTCCATCTTGATCACATCGCCGTCGCGCGCCTGGTAAGGCAGATAATCATGGCCCATCAGGCTGCTGTCATAGACGAAGCCATGCTTCAGCAGCAGGCCGATGGAATAGGGGCTGAGATCCCAGGAGGGCGAGCGATATCCGCGGGCATTGCGGCCGGTCAGTTTCTTGATTGCTTCATTGCCGCGTATCAGCTCCTGCTCCTCCACTTCCTTGCCGAGGGTTGCCGGCACCCGGTGGGTCCAGCCGTGATGGGCGATCTCGTGCCCCGCCTTCACAACGGCGGCGACGCTGCCGGGATAGGTCTCGATCGTGTGGCCGGGGATGAACCAGGTCGTCGGCACGCGGTGTTTGGCCAGCAGCGCCAGCACGCGCTCGCTGGCAACCATGCCGAAATCGCCACGCGAGATCGGCGTGGGTGAGGTCATCTCGCGGGAAATGTAAGGGGACGTATTGTCGTGATCGAAGGTCAGGCAGACAAAATGCTTGGGCATGGGCGGCGTTCCTTTCGCCGCCATGATGGCATGTTCGCCCGCGCTTCGGCAGCACTTCGACGACGCTTCAGCAGGGCCCTCGCCTCGATCGTGGTGATCGCTGCCATTTCGGGCTAGGCTGCCGCCTCCATGCAACTTGCGCCGACCATTGCCTTGATCGTTGCCGCCGGCCGCGGCAGCCGCTTTGGCGCTACCGCGCCCAAGCAATATGTCGATCTAGCCGGCAAGACGGTGCTGCGCCACAGCCTGGAAACCTTCACGCTTCATCCACGGATCGATGCGGTCAGGGTGGTCATTCATGGCGATGACCGCGCAATGTATGACGCGGCTACTGTGGGCCTGGACCTGCTGGAGCCGGTGACCGGCGGGGCCACGCGCCAGGAATCGGTTCATCGGGGGCTGATCAGCCTCAAGAATATCGCACCAAAGGCAGTCCTGATTCACGATGCGGCACGGCCGCTGGTAAGCGCTGGCCTGATCGACCGGATGCTGGATGCACTTGAAACGGCGCCTGGAGCCATCCCGGCCCTGCCGGTCGCCGACACGCTCAAGCGTGGCAGCAATGGGCGGGTCCAGGAGACGCTGGACCGCGCGACCTTGTGGCGGGCGCAGACGCCGCAGACTTTTCGCTATGGCGATATAATAGCCGCCCATGACGCCGCGGCGGGCCGCGAACTGACCGATGACGCGGCGGTGGCAGAGGCGGCCGGCCTTGCCGTCGCCCTGGTGACCGGTGCCGAGGAGAATTTCAAGGTGACGACGGAAGCCGATCTGCATCGCGCCCGGCAATTGCTCTCTCCCGGCGTGGATATCCGGGTGGGCAACGGCTTCGACGTTCATCGTTTCGGGCGGGGCGAGCGGATCATGCTCTGCGGCATTGCCGTACCCCATACCCATGGCCTGATTGGCCATTCCGATGCCGATGTCGGCCTGCATGCGCTGACCGACGCCATCCTGGGCGCCATCGGCGCGGGCGATATTGGCCAGCATTTCTCCCCCAGCGATCCACGCTGGAAGGGTGCCGATTCGGCGCAGTTCCTCGCCCATGCTGATTCACTGCTGCGCGCGCGCGGCGGCCGGATCCTTTCAGTCGACGTCACGATAATCTGCGAACGGCCGAAGGTGGGACCTCATCGCGAAAAAATGGTGGCGCGGGTTGCCTCGATCCTGGGGCTGGAGCCCTCGCGCGTCAGCGTGAAGGCAACGACGACCGAAGGCCTGGGATTCACCGGCCGCGCCGAAGGCATCGCAGCCCAGGCGACCGCCAGCATCGCCCTATGAGCGAAGCTGCCGCCTTGCTGGAGCGCTATCGCCAGGCGAAGCTTCGCATCGTTACGGCAGAATCCTGCACCGGCGGCATGGTGGCAGCACGGCTTACCGATATCGCCGGCTCTTCCGACGTCGTCGAGCGCGGCTTCGTCACCTATTCCAACGAGGCCAAGACGGAAATGCTGGACGTGCCCACGGCCCAGCTGCAGAAATTTGGTGCGGTCAGCGCCCAGGTTGCGCGATCCATGGCCGAAGGTGCGCTGGCCCATGCGCGCGCCGACGTATCCGTCTCGATCACCGGTATCGCCGGTCCCGGCGGCGCCACACCGGGCAAGCCGGTTGGCGTGGTCTATCTGGCCACCGCACGGCGCGGCGGCGATACGAAGGTCGAGCGCCAGCAATTCGCCGGCGACCGCCAAGCCGTGCGCGAGGCAGCCGCCGCACGAGCGCTCGAACTGCTCGCCGCCGTCCTCGACTGAGCCTGCATGGCGGGGCGGCGGATCTTCGGGATCGATTTCAGCGGTGCCGCGAAAGCCGGAAACCTGATCTGGCTGGCCGAGGCCGTGCAAACCGGCGATAGCCTGACAATTACAAGCTGCCGGCGCGCGGCCGACCTGCCGGGCGGCACCGTCGATCGCGATGTGGCGCTCGCCGCCTTGCGAACCTTCATCGCCGCCACGCCTGACGCCATCTTTGGCTGCGACTTCCCCTTCAGCCTGCCGCGAAAGCTGATTGAGGAAGCGGATTGGCCATCCTTCATCGCGGGATTTTCCCACCGCGATGCGGACGCGTTTCGTGCACACTGCCGGAGCCGGAGCAGCGGCCGGGAAATAAAGCGAAAGACCGACGAGCTCTCTCGCACGCCCTGGTGTGCCTACAACCTTCGCCTTCGTCATCAGACCTTTCACGGTCTGGGTACCTTGCTGCGCCCTCTCGTGCTTGCCGATCAGGCGGTTGTCCTGCCGATGCAGAAGCCGCGCGAAGGCCGGCCGTGGCTGATCGAGACCTGCCCTGCTTCGCTGCTAATCTCGATCGGGCATCGTCCGTCCTATAAAGGCCGCAAGCAACGCGACATACGCTCAGCACTGGTGTCCGAACTCATCGGGCGTGGCCTGTTCCGGGAGTTACCGCCGGAGATCCACCGAACCGTTATCGACAATGCCGGCGGCGACGCGCTGGACAGTATCCTGGCAGCCGTCGCGACCGCAGCGGCCTTGAGTGAGGTCGAAGCCGGCCGTGGCGGCGATTCCCTGGAAGGCCGCGTCTATTTCAAGGTGAGTACAAAGGCCGCATAAGGCTCGAAGACCGGCCGGCGCCAGGCCTGGTCGACGAAATTGCCGATAGGCTTGCGGATCGCCGGCTAACCGCTGCTCCAGAGGGCGCAAGCCTGCGATTTCCGGCACCGCCCCCGCCGGAAGCGGTTCGCCAAAATGCACGAAACCGCTCAATACGGGATATGCGATCTTGCAAGCATCACAGGCAAGCCAGCCATAACCTGCGGAATCGGCGGCGTGAGGCTTCAGCGCGCGGTGACAGGCCGGGCAGGCAAAATGCCGGACCACGCAATCCGCGAGTGTTGGGAAGATGCCCCTCGACATCGAGGCGCACCGTAATCGACACCCGATAGGGGCGTCACACCTAACCGTCAGGGGTCAGCGGATATCCGCCGGTGGCCCGTACAGCGCCCGGGCGCGTGTTTCGAAGGCGGCCACCATGCGCTTGACCGCCTCATGGAACAACACGCCGATCAGCTTTTGCAGCATGGCCGAGCGGAATTCGAATTCGACATAGAAATCGATGACGCAGAGTCCCTCGGCCGTGCGCTCGAAACGCCAGCGGTTGGAGAGATGCTTGAACGGTCCGTCGGCATAGGTGACGTCGATGGCAAGGTTGGCCCGGTCGAGCACGACCCGGCTGGTGAAGCGTTCGCGGATGAACTTGAAGCCGATGATGAGATCGGCGACCAGCAGCGCCTCGCTACGCTCGCGGATGCGGGCCCCCATGCACCAGGGCAGGAACTCGGGGTAGCGCTCGACATCGGCCACAAGGTCGAACAGCTGCTCGGGCCGATAGCCCAGCCTGCGCCGCTCGGCATGCTTCATCATGAAAGGTTCAGTCTCTAGGCGCGGGCGAGGTGGGCCAGGCGAGCGGCCCGCAGGCGTTCGAAATCGTCACCGGCATGATAGGATGAGCGTGTCAGCGGCGATGCCGCCACCAGCAGGAAGCCCTTCCCCTCCGCCAACTCCTTCAACTGGCGGAATTCATCCGGCGGCACGAAGCGGTCGAGAGGGTGATGTTTGGGCGTGGGCTGCAAATACTGCCCGACGGTCAGGAAATCCACATCGGCGGCGCGCATATCGTCCATGACCTGGAGAACCTCTTCGCGGGTCTCGCCCAGCCCCACCATCAGCCCCGACTTGGTGAACATGGCCGGGTCCAGGTCCTTGACCCGTGCCAGAAGCTGCATGGAGGTAAAATAGCGAGCACCGGGCCGCACGCTGCGATAGAGCCGCGGCACAGTTTCCAGATTGTGATTGAAGACATCGGGCCTGGCCTCGACCACCGTTTCGATCGCACCACGCTTGCGCAGGAAATCCGGCGTCAACACTTCGATGGTGGTCTTTGGCGCCTGGGCGCGGATCTGGCGGATCGTTTCGGCGAAATGCGCCGCCCCGCCATCCTCGAGATCATCGCGGTCGACGGAGGTGACGACGATATGGGCGAGCCCCAGTGCCGCCACCGCCTTGCCGACATTGGCGGGTTCATGCGGGTCGAGCCTGTCAGGCATTCCGGTCGTGACGTTGCAGAACGCGCAGGCCCGGGTACAGATGCTGCCCAGGATCATCATCGTCGCGTGTTTCAGCTTCCAGCATTCGCCGATATTGGGACAGGCCGCCTCCTCGCACACCGTATGGAGGTTGTGCTGGCGCATCAGCGCGCGGGTCTCGGCATATTCCTTCGACATCGGCGCCTTGACCCGGATCCAGTCGGGCTTGCGCGGGATCGGCGAGTCTGGTCGCGCGACCTTCTCCGGATGGCGTGGCTGGCTGTCGCTCATGGCCTCAGATGTGGAGGGCGCGGCCATAAGCGTCAAGCACGGATTCGTGCATCATTTCCGAAAGCGTGGGATGCGGGAACACCGTGCGCATCAGCTCGGCTTCGGTCGATTCAAGCGTGCGGGCAATGGTGTAGCCCTGAATCAGCTCCGTTACCTCGGCGCCGATCATATGGGCGCCCAATAGCTCACCGGTTTTCGCGTCAAAGACCGTTTTGACCAGACCCTGGGTTTCGCCCATGGCAATGGCCTTGCCGTTGGCGATGTAGGGGAAGCGCCCGACCTTGACCTGATAGCCGGCCGCCTTGGCCGCCGCTTCGCTCAAGCCCACACTCGCCACCTGGGGCATGCAATAGGTACAGCCGGGAATCTTGCTGGTATCCAGCGGATGCACGTCCTTGATGCCGGCGATACCCTCGACGCAAATCACGCCTTCATCCATCGCCTTGTGCGCCAGCCAGGGTGGGCCGACCAGATCGCCGATGGCGTAAATGCCGGGCTCTCCGGTGGCACAGCGCCCATCCACCACAACGTGAGTCTTTTCGACCTTCACCTTGGCGCCTTCGAGGCCGAGATTTTCGACATTGCCGACGATACCGATGGCAAGGATCACCCGATCCACCGTGAGATCGCTCTCTTTACCCCCGGCGGCAATCGTCGCAGTGACGCTGTCGGCGCCCTTCTTCAGCGCCTTGACCGTGGCGCCGGTCATGATCTTCATGCCCTGCTTCTCGAAGGCCTTCTGGGCGAAGGCGGAAATCTCCGCATCCTCGACCGGCAGGATGCGATCGAGCACCTCCACCACCGTCACCTCGGCACCCATATTGCGATAGAAGCTGGCAAACTCGATGCCGATCGCGCCACTGCCGACAACCAGCAGGGATTTCGGCATCGCCTCGGGCACCATGGCCTCGCGATAGGTCCAGATCAGCTTGCCGTCCGGCTCCATGCCCGGCAGCATGCGGGCCCTGGCACCGGTGGCCAGAATAATGTTCTTCGCCACCACCGTGCCGCCCTTGTCGATCGCGAGTTTCCCCGGGCCGGCCAGTTTTGCCGAACCGTCGATCACGGCGATCTTGTTCTTCTTCATCAAAAACTTGACGCCATTGGTGAGCTGCGTCGAGACCTTGCGCGAGCGGGCAACGATCTTCTTGAAGTCGAAGCTCACCTCCTTCGCGGCGAAGCCGTACTCGTCGAGATGATGCAGCAGGTGGTTGATCTCCGAGCAGCGCAGCAGCGCCTTGGTCGGGATGCAACCCCAGTTGAGACAGATGCCGCCCAGGTTCTCGCGCTCGATCACGACGGTCTTCATGCCAAGCTGGGCGGCGCGGATGGCGGCCACATAGCCGCCAGGCCCGCCGCCGACGATCGCGATATCGCAAGTCTGCTCGGCCATACCCTAAACCTTCTCGAGCTTGCGCCGCGTATGAACACCGGGCGCCGCGTCGCCTGTATTGACCACGCCGCTGCGCTCCAGCAGCAGAACTTCGCATTCTGCTTCGGCGTAGGGCTTATGTTCGGTACCGCGCGGCACGACAATCATTTCGCCGGCGCGAAGATTTACCTGGCGATCGCGGAAATCCATTCGGAATCCACCGGTCAGCACAATGAAGAGTTCGTCCTCCTCGGCGTGCTTGTGCCAGACGAAATCGCCGAGCAATTTGACAACCTTGATATCGTAATTGTCGATCGTATCCACGAGAGCCGGATGCCAGTGGTCGGCTATCGCCGCAAGCTTTTCCGTCAGATTGATCCGCTTCCCATCGGCCATCGCACGCCCCTTAGAGCAACAGCGTGATCGGGTCCTCGATCAGCTTCTTGAAGGCGGCGAGGAATTCGGCGCCGATGGCGCCATCCACTACCCGGTGATCTACGGAGAGGGTCACGCTCATCACGGTTGCGATGGCGAGCGCGCTGTTCTTCACCACCGGCCGCTGTTCGCCCGCGCCTACCGCCAGGATGCAGCCCTGGGGCGGATTGATGACGGCGGCGAAATCCTTGATCCCGAACATGCCGAGATTGGAGATGGAGAAGGTGCCGCCCTGGAATTCCTCCAGCTTCAGCTTGCCTTCCTTGGCGCGAGCCGCCAGCCCCTTCATCTCGTTGGAAATCGCTGCGAGCCCTTTGCCATCCGCATGGCGGATGATCGGCGTGATCAGGCCGCCGGGAATGGCAACCGCCACGGAGATGTCGACCGCATCGAACATGACGACGCCGTCATCCGACCAGGCGGCGTTGGCCGCCGGTACCTTGCGCAAGGCGGCTGCGGCGGCGCGGATGACGAAGTCGTTGACCGACAACTTGTAGACGCCATCGCCCTTTTCCGGCGCCTTGGCGTTCAGGTCGGCGCGCAGCTTCAGCAGCGCATCGATCTCGCAATCGAGCGTCAGATAGAAATGCGGGACCTGCTGCTTGGATTCCGTCAGGCGTCGCGCGATGGCCCGGCGCATGCTGGTATGCGGCATGACATGATGGGCGATGCCGGCGGCAACGGCTGCGGCCGTTAGCGCACCGGCCGGCACGGGTGCTGCCGGCCTCGGCGCGGCCGGTGCCGCAGCGGGCTTTGCCGTCCCGGTTTTTGCAGCTTCCACATCGGCTTTGACGATTCGGCCATGGGGGCCGCTGCCGGCAATGGACTTCAGATCGACGCCCTTGTCGGCGGCGATACGCCGGGCCAGTGGGCTCGCGAAGACACGCTCGCCTTTTTCCGGAGGCACGGGAACCTGAGGTGCAGCGGCCGGTGACGGTTTCACCGATGGAGCGGGCGCTGCAGCAGGCGCTGGCGCGGCGGCTGGTTTCGGCGCGGGCGCCGGCGCGGCAACTTTAGGTGCGGGCGCAGGGGCTGCTGCCGCCGACGGATCCTCGTCTTCGCCCAACAGCACGGCGATGGGCGCGTTCACCGGAACACCGTCGGTGCCGGCCGGAACCAGGATCTTCTGCAGTTTGCCTTCGTCGACCGCCTCGACCTCCATGGTCGCCTTGTCGGTCTCGATCTCGGCGATGACGTCGCCCGCCTTGACGTCGTCGCCTTCCTTCTTCAGCCATTTGGCGAGGCGCCCCTCGGTCATGGTGGGCGAGAGTGCGGGCATCAGGATGTTGGTTGGCATGGCCCGCTCCCCTAACTGCGGTAGCAGACCGCGCGCGCCGCGGCGACGATCTGCTCGGGATGGGGCAAGGCAAGCTTTTCGAGATTGGCGGCATAGGGCAGCGGCACATCGACACCGGCAATCCGTGCCATCGGCGCATCCAGCCAGTCGAAGGCCTGTTCCATCAGCACGGCGGCGAGTTCGGCCCCGATGCCGGCAAAGGGCCAGCCTTCCTCCACGCTCACCAGCCGATTGGTGCGCTTTACCGATTCGACGATGGTCGCCGTGTCGAGAGGCCGGATGGTGCGCAGATCAATGACCTCGGCCTCGATCCCGTCGGCGGCAAGCAGTTCGGCGGCCTTCAATGCGTGGCCCACCATCAGCGAGAAAGCAGTGATGGTCACATCGCGGCCCGGTCGCGCAATGCGCGCCTTGCCGATAGGCACGATGTGGTCGACACCCGTAGGCACCGGAAAGCTCTGGCCGTAGAGAATCTCGTTTTCCAGGAAGATCACCGGGTTGGGATCGCGGATCGCTGATTTCAGCAGGCCCTTGGCATCCGCCGCGGTATAGGGCGCAACGACCTTCAATCCCGGGCAATGGGCATACCAGCTCGCATAGCATTGCGAATGCTGGGCGGCGACGCGCGCGGCGGCACCGTTGGGTCCGCGAAAGACGATGGGGCAGCTCATCTGCCCGCCTGACATATAGCGGGTCTTGCTTGCCGAATTGATGATCTGGTCGATCGCCTGCATGGCGAAATTGAAGGTCATGAACTCGACGATGGGGCGCAGCCCGTTGAAGGCCGCACCCACGCCAAGCCCGGTGAAGCCATGTTCGGTGATCGGCGTATCGATGATGCGCTTGGCGCCGAACTCTTCCAGCAGCCCCTGACTGATCTTGTAGGCACCCTGATACTCGGCGACCTCTTCGCCCATCAGAAAGACGCTCTGGTCGCGCCGCATCTCCTCGGCCATGGCATCGCGCAGGGATTCGCGCACGGTCATCGGCTGGGTGGGGCCGGTGATTTCCGGCTCCAGCCCGACGGGCGCCGCGGCCTTGGCAGCGGCGGGCGCCGTTGCAGGAGAGGCTGGAGCGGCCCCTTGCGGCAGCGGCGCTGCGGCCGGCGCGGGTGCAGGCTTGCGCGCCGGCGCCGCACCCGGCTTTTCATCCTCGCCCTGCAGCAAGGCGATCGGCGTATTCACCTTCACGCCGTCGGTTCCTTCGGGCACCAGGATTTCGGTCAGCTTGCCTTCATCGACCGCCTCGACCTCCATGGTCGCCTTGTCGGTCTCGATCTCGGCGATCACATCGCCGGCCTTCACCATGTCGCCCTTGGCTTTCAGCCATTTGGCCAGACGCCCCTCGGTCATGGTGGGCGAAAGAGCCGGCATCAGGATTTCGGTGGTCATGCCCCGCCCCTACGCATCCGCCAAAACGTCGGTGTAGAGCTCCGCGGGATCGGGCTCGGGGCTGGTCTGGGCAAAGTCGGTGGCGGCCGAGATCACATCCTTGATCTCGCGGTCGATGTTCTTCAGCGTCGCTTCGTCGGCATGGCCGTCATCGAGCAGCGTCTTGCGCAGGTGATCGATGGGATCATGCTCCTGACGCATCTTCGCCACTTCTTCCTTGCTGCGGTATTTCGCGGGGTCGGACATGGAGTGGCCGCGATAGCGATAGGTCATCACTTCAAGAATGTAGGGACCCTTGCCGCCGCGCACGGCAGCGACCGCTTTATCAGCGGCGGCGCGCACGGTCATCACGTCCATGCCGTCGACCTGGACGCCAGGAATGCCATAAGCCTGGCCGCGCAGATGCAGGTTGGTACCCGCCGAGGCGCGCTCGACCGATGTTCCCATGCCGTATTTGTTGTTCTCGATCACATAGAGCACCGGCAGCTTCCACAGCGCCGCCATGTTGAAGGATTCAGAGACCTGGCCCTGGTTGACGGCGCCGTCGCCGAAATAGGTGACGCAGATCTTGCCGTTCTCCTTGTAGCGGTTGGCGAAGGCAATTCCGGTACCGATGGGAACCTGGGCCGCGACGATGCCGTGGCCACCGAAGAAATTCTTCTCGCGGCTGAACATATGCATCGAGCCGCCCTTGCCCCTGGAATAGCCGCCGGCGCGCCCGGTGAGTTCGGCCATGACCCCTTTGGGATCCATGCCGCAGGCGAGCATATGACCGTGATCGCGATAGGAGGTGATGACGGCGTCACCCTGTTCGAGTGCCGCCTGGATGCCGACGACGACGGCTTCCTGGCCGATATAGAGGTGGCAGAAGCCCCCGATCAGCCCCATGCCATAGAGTTGGCCCGCCTTCTCCTCGAAACGGCGGATGAGCAGCATGTCCCGGTAGTATTTCAGAAGTGCGGCGCTGTCGGGCCCGTCATCGCGTGCCTTGCGCTTGGCCAGCAGAGCCATCGCGTCCCTCCCGTACAATTGGGCCGCGCGATCGCGAGCGAGCGCCCTGTTGAATGCAGATTAAGTCCTGCATTTGGGCGAAAGCAATAGAATATAACTTATTGTATATGAATGATTTTTGTCAGATTAACCGTGAAACGGTTAATTGGCTGCGGGAGGCGTCGTACCGGCCGCCGCTGGCGGCACCATAATGACCACGTCGCCCTGGCTTGCATAGTTCAGCATCGCGCGCACCCGCTCATCCAGGAGATCAGGATCGAGGCTGGCGCTGCTCAACCGATTGACCCGGTTTTCCAGCTCGCCGCGCTGGGCAGCCACGGCATCGGCCAGCGCATGGGTTTGCTTGAGCTGCTGGTTATAGCCCATCCAGGCGAACAGGCCGCGATCGCCCTGGATCGCGTGGTAGGCGAAATACGCCAGGATGGCGATGCCGAGCACAGGCACCACCACCTGTTTCGCCTGACGACGCATGTCATGAAGCACGCCCATGCGGTGGAGCGAATCACACCCGATTCCGTGCCGTCAAGTGAAAGCGACTCGCGGCGATTCAACGAGTCGTTACTGTGGCAAGAAAGACTCACTGCCCATAGCCATTTGGCTTTTCCTGCTTCCTCACGCGATTAATTGTTTGACCGCCGGTGAATCGGCACCACGCTTTTCAACTCGTTCGGGACGGCCTGCAGCACGATCAACAACAATACGGGCGGCGGCGACTACACGCTCAGTACGGTCGGGCCATTCAACTTCGACAACGGCGTGATAATGCCAAACGGTGGCGGCCCGCTGAACCTCGAAACGCCGAGCGGCAACACCGGCACATTCCATTTGACCGGCGTGACCAGCGTGCCGGCGGGGACCTGCGGCTTTTAGGTTCGAATGAAAATGGCGGCCCCGGCGTAGCGCGCATCGAGGCCAAGCTGCTCCTCGATCCGGAGTAGCTGATTGTATTTTGCCAGGCGATCGGAGCGCGAGAGCGAACCGGTCTTGATCTGGCCACAGCCGGTCGCCACCGCCAGATCGGCGATGGTGGAATCCTCGGTTTCGCCGGAACGGTGCGACATGACCACCCGATAGGCCGAGCGATGGGCGAGATCGACCGCGGCCAGTGTTTCGCTCAGCGTGCCGATCTGGTTCACCTTCACCAGGATGGCATTGGCGACCTTGCGCTTGATGCCGTCGGCCAGCCGCACCGGATTGGTCACGAAGATATCGTCGCCCACCAGCTGGACCTTGCCGCCGATGCGCTTGGTCAGCTGCGCCCAGCCATCCCAGTCATCCTCGGCCATGCCGTCTTCGATTGAAGCAATCGGATAGCGGTTCACCAGCGCCTCGTAGAAATCCACCATGCCGGCGGCGTCCAGGGTTTTGCCCTCGCCCTCGAGCGCGTATTTGCCGTCGCGATAGAATTCACTGGAAGCGGCATCGAGGCCCAGCAGCACGTCGCTGCCCGGCTTTAACCCCGTGGTCTCGATCGCCCTCATGATGAAGGCGAGGCATTCATCGGCGCTCTTCAGATTGGGCGCGAACCCGCCCTCGTCGCCCACATTGGTATTGTGGCCCGCCGCCTTGAACTGTCCGCGCAGCGCGTGGAACACTTCCGTCCCCCAGCGCAGAGCCTCGGCGAAACTCGGGGCCCCGGCGGGCAGGATCATGAATTCCTGAAAGTCGATGGGGTTGTCGGCATGGGCGCCGCCATTGACGATGTTCATCTGGGGCACCGGCAGCAGCGAGGCGGCCGCCCCGCCGACATAGCGATAGAGCGGCAGGCCTGCTTCTTCAGCGGCCGCCTTGGCCACCGCCAGGCTGACGCCCAGGATGGCATTGGCGCCGAGCCGGCCCTTGTTGGGCGTGGCGTCGAGCTGGCACATCATGCGGTCGATGCGCGCCTGATCGCTGCCCTCGATGCCCGATAGCGCGTCGGTCAGTTCGCCATTCACGGCTTCGACCGCCTTCATGACGCTCTTGCCGCCGAAGCGCTTCTTGTCGCCGTCGCGCAGCTCCACCGCCTCATGGGTCCCCGTCGAGGCGCCGGAGGGAACGGCCGCTCGGCCGAAGGCGCCGCTTTCCAGCCGCACATCGACCTCGACGGTCGGGTTACCCCGGCTATCCAGAATCTGCCGTCCGCGAATGTCGGCGATGCCGCTCATGCCAGCCCCTTGTTTAGTTTGTCGAAGGCCTGCAGGCGCTGCAGCAGTGCCGGCATTTCCTTCAGGTGAACCATGTTGGGTCCGTCGGAGGGCGCATGATCAGGATCCTGATGCGTCTCCACGAAGACAACGGCGATGCCCACCGCTACGGCCGCACGCGCCAGCACCGGCACGAATTCACGCTGGCCCCCGCTGGCCGATCCCTGCCCGCCCGGCTGCTGCACGGAGTGCGTGGCATCGAAGACCACCGGATAGCCCGTCTCGGCCAGTACCGGCAGGCTGCGCATATCGGAGACGAGGGTGTTGTAGCCGAAGCTCACCCCCCGCTCGCAGACCAGGATGTTGCGGTTGCCGGCGGCTTCGACCTTTTTCACCACCTGTTTCATGTCCCAGGGGGCGAGGAACTGGCCTTTCTTGATGTTAATCGGCCGCCCGGTCTCCGCAGCCGCCAGCAACAGATCGGTCTGGCGCGACAGGAAGGCTGGAATCTGCAGCACATCCACCGCCTCAGCCACGGGCTTGCACTGCTCGATGCTGTGAATATCCGTCAGCACCGGCACGCCGAAGCTTTCGCGCAGTTCCGCCATGATCGGCAGGGCCTTGGCCATGCCGATGCCGCGCGCCCCGTCGAGGGAGGTGCGGTTCGCTTTGTCGAAGGAGGTCTTGTAGATCAGCCCCATGCCGAGCCTGGCCGTCATCTCCACCAGGGCCTGGCACATCTCGCGCGCATGGGCGCGGCTCTCGAGTTGGCAGGGCCCGGCGATAAGCGCCAGCGGCCGGTCATTGCCGAGCACCAGATTGCCGACAGTTACGTGGCGCGGCACGGGAGGCGTGGAATTCATCGCGCTCTTATAGCAGAGCGTGAAAGAGGCGCTAGACCAGACGCGACTGCTGGACGGCGGCGCCGATAAAGGCCGTAAACAAGGGATGCGGGTCGAAGGGTTTGGATTTGAGCTCGGGGTGGAACTGCACGCCGATAAACCAGGGATGGTCGGGCCGCTCCACGATCTCCGGCAGGATCCCGTCGGGCGACATGCCCGAGAAGCGCAGCCCCACGGCCTCCAGCCGTTCCTTGTAGTTGATGTTCACCTCGTAGCGATGGCGGTGGCGTTCGCTGATCCAGTCCCGGCCATAGATGCCGCCTACCTGGCTGTCCTTCGCCAGATGCGCCTCATAGGCGCCAAGACGCATGGTGCCGCCCAGATCGCTGGTTTCATTACGCCGCTCGACAGCGTTGCCGCGCACCCATTCGGTCATCAAGCCGACGACGGGGTCCTTGCTGGGTCCGAATTCAGTCGAGCCGGCCGTCGGAATGCCGGCGAGATTGCGCGCGGCTTCGATCACCGCCATCTGCATGCCGAAGCAGATGCCGAAATAGGGTACCGACCGCTCGCGGGCAAAGCGTGCGGCCTGGATTTTGCCTTCGGCCCCGCGCTCGCCGAAACCGCCGGGCACCAGGATGCCGTGTACGCCTTCCAGATGCTGCACCGAATCTTCGCGTTCGAAGATTTCGGAATCGATCCAGTTCAGCCGCACTTTCACATTGTTGGCGATGCCGCCATGGACCAGCGCCTCACCCAGCGACTTATATGAGTCCAGCAAGCTGGTGTATTTGCCCACCACCGCGATGTTGACGGCGCTTTCCGGCTGGCGGATGCGCTCCACCACATGGCGCCAGCGCGACAAATCCGGATCCGGCGAGCTGAGTCCGAAATGCCGGCAGACCTGGGTATCGAAGCCTTCGGCGTGATATGCGGCCGGCACCTGATAGATGGTGTCGACATCGAGGGCCTGGATCACCGCCTCAGGGCGCAGATTGCAGAACAATGCGATCTTGCGCCGGGCCTCGCGCGATATTTCGCGGTCGCAGCGGCAGAGCAGGATGCCGGGCTGGATACCTACGCTCTGCAGTTCCTTGACCGAATGCTGGGTCGGTTTGGTCTTGAGCTCCCCCGCCGCGGGAATCCAGGGTACGAGCGTCAGGTGGACGAACAGTGCGCGCTCCGGCCCGAACTCGTTGCCCAATTGGCGGATGGCTTCCAGGAAGGGCAGGCTCTCGATATCGCCTACCGTGCCGCCGATCTCGCAAACCAGGAAATCCACATCATCGGCATCGGTGCAGATGAATTCCTTGATCGCATCGGTAACGTGGGGAATGACCTGGACCGTGGCGCCGAGATAGTCGCCGCGCCGTTCCTTGGCGATGACCGTCGAATAGATGCGGCCCGTGGTGACATTGTCAGTGCGCCGCGCCGGAACGCCGGTGAAGCGCTCATAATGGCCGAGGTCGAGATCGGTCTCGGCTCCATCGTCGGTCACATAGACTTCGCCATGCTGGGTCGGGCTCATCGTGCCCGGATCGACATTGAGATAGGGGTCGAGCTTGCGCAGCCGCACCTTGTAACCGCGCGCCTGCAGCAGAGCGCCGAGCGCTGCTGCCGAGATGCCTTTTCCGAGGGAGGAGACCACGCCGCCGGTGATGAAGATATACCGCGTCATGGGCGGACAATATCGCCCGCCACCCATCGCGCGGGCAAGCCCTGCCTCGCTCGTCCGCCGAAATAAATCTATTGACCCGAAGGGACCGTCGGACCGGCCGGAGTCGCAGGCTGTGCCGGGGCCGGCGTGGTCGGCTGTGTCGCCGGCGCAGGTGCCGGCCCAGGGGCGGGCGTCGGGAAGGTGGTCGAGGTGCCCTCAGGGATGATCGAGGGCGCTTGGGTTCCGAGGCGCGGGAGGACCACCAGCAGCACGCTGGTCAGCATGAAACAGGCAGCCAGGATGGCGGTGGTGCGGGTCAGCACATTGGCGGTGCCGCGCCCGGTCATGAAATTCGACATGCCGCCGCCGCCGATACCGAGCGCGCCACCCTCGCTCTTCTGCATCAGCACCACGGCGATGAGCGCCACCGCGATCATCAGATGAATAACTAAAACAACCTGTAGCATTGCAACCCTTTACGATCTCGCGCGGGCCTTTTACTGCCTTTACCCCGCGAGCGCCAGTTCCTTCAAATGGGGCAGGATCGGGCGATTGCCAGGAAATCCTGCGCCTTCAGGCTGGCGCCGCCGATCAGGGCGCCGTTCACATCCGGCAGGGCCAAAATCTCGGCCGCATTGGCCGGTTTGACCGAACCGCCATAGAGCAGACGAATACCTGATGCCGCGCCGCCGCGCTTGGCGAGCTCGCGGCGCAATTGCCCGTGAACAGCGACGATATCCGCGCTGGAGGGCGTGCGCCCGGTGCCAATGGCCCAAACCGGCTCATAGGCCACGACGGCGTCGGCTGCCGAAGCAGCCGCAGGTAGCGAACCGGCCAATTGACGTGCCACCACCGCAAGTGCTTCGCCGCGGTCGCGCTGGGTCTCAGTCTCTCCCAGGCAGACGATGGGGATCAATCCGGCGGCCCTGGCAGCCTCAGCCTTGGCCCGAACGATCGCATCGGTCTCGCCGTGATCGGTGCGGCGCTCCGAATGGCCGACGATGATATAGCGGCAGCCGAGGTCGGCCAGCATTGCCGCGGCTATATCGCCGGTATGGGCCCCCGGTGCGCTCGCCGCGCAATCCTGACCACCCAGCCCCACCGCGCCGCCGGCCAGCGCCTGGCCGACCTCAGCCAGAAGTGTCGCCGGCGGACAAACCAGAAGCTCGCAAGAAACCCCAGCAGAGCCGGCCTGCACCGCTCGCGCCAAGGCCATGCCATCGGCGCGAAGCCCGTTCATTTTCCAATTGCCCGCGATCAGGGGTTTGAGCGTTCCCATGCCTGCCATCCATTACGGAGACGAGGCGGCTGGGTAGCATGTCCGGCGGACGGCGAAAACCGTTCTCTGCTGGCCCTTTAAGCGGTTTTGATGCCCCGCGGCAGCCGGCGGTCCCCTCCTTGCCCGGCGCAGGGGTGGCCCCTATGATGCGGCCCCTCGCCGGCCGGCATGCCGCTGACGGCATCCTGCTGCGCCCTCGAATCCCGGATCGCCATGCTTCAATTCATCCGTTCCAAAGCCTCGTCCTTGTACATCAAGGTCCTGTTCTTTGCCCTGATCGTCGCCTTCGGGTTCTGGGGCATCGGCGACATCCTTCACCAGGCGCCGCCGCCGGCGACCGTCGCGCGCATCGGCAGCACCGAGATCAGCCTGGTGGACTATCAGCGCCAATATCAGCAGCAGCTGGAGGCTCTTTCCCGGTTGTTGGGCAGCACGTTCACCGACGATCTGGCCAAGCAGATGCACGTGCCCCAATCGGTGCTGAACGACATGGTGCAACGGGCCCTCTATGTCGAAATGGCCAAGAAAATGGGCATGCGCGTCAGCGCCGACACCCAGCGCCGTCTGCTGGAAACGGATCCGACATTCTTCGATCAAAGCGGCCATTTCAGTCGGCAGATCTTCAACGCCTATCTGAATCAGGCCCATATGAGCGAAGCGATGTTCGTCTCACGCCTCGGCCCCCAGCTTCTGGTGACGGAGCTGCAGCATGCCATCACGGCGGGCGCCATTCCCCCGGTGGTGCTGGTCGACGATGTCTACCGCTATCGCAATGAAAAACGCGTCGCCAGCACGCTGCTGATCGCCGATGCTGGCATCAAGGATATTCCTGCCCCCCAACCCGCCGACCTGGTGAAATATCATCAGGATCATGCCGAGCGTTACCAGGCGCCGGAGTATCGAAAGATCACGGTGCTGCGCAACCGCGTGTCCGACGAAGAGATCGCCCAGGAATTCAAGGCGCATGCCGATCGCTACAAGGCGCCGGGCAGGCGCCAGTTCCTCACCTTCACCTTGCTGGACGAAGCCGCGGCGAAGAACGCAGCGGCCGAAATTGCCGCCGGCGGCGACTTCGCCACGATCGCCAAAAAGGTCAGCGGCGCCGATCCGATCGATACCGGCCTGGTGGAAAAGACACAGATGCTGGCCGAGATGGCTGATCCTGCCTATTCCGCGGCGCAGGGTGCGGTGATCGGTCCGGTGCAGACGGCGCTGGGCTGGCAGATCGCCAAGGTGATGAAGACCGAGCCGGACCAGCCGCGCACGCTCGATCAGGTCAAGGATGAGATCCGGCGCGCTCTGTCGCAGACCGGCGATGTGGCCAACACGGCCAACCAGCTCGACGATACGCTGGCCGGCGGCGCCTCGCTGGAGGATGCGGCGAAGAAGCTCAATCTGACCATCGAGAATTTTCCGGCGGTGACCCGCGACGGGCTGGACGCTTCGGGCAAACCCGTCGGCGAGCTCATCGGAAGCCCGCAGCTTCTGCCCACCGCATTTGCCACGGAAACCGGACAGGAGAGCAACCAGGTCGATGACGGCGCCGGCGGCTATTTCATCGTGCGCGTGGACGCGGTCACGCCTGCTTCGCTGCGGCCACTGGATCAGGTGAAGGACAAGGTGCTGGCGGATTGGCAGGCGGAGGCCCGCGACAAGGCCGCGGGCGATCAAGCCACCAAGATCGTCGAGCGCATCAAGCTGGGCGAGGATATTGGCGCGATCGCAAAATCCATGGGGCTGTCGACGACGACGAGCGCGGCCTTCACCCGCGATACGGGCGATCAGGCCAATAGTGTATCGTCGGCACTGGCCAATCTGCTGTTCGCCGTGAAGAAGGGCCAGGCCGCTACTGCTCCTGCTGATTCCGGAACCAATCCCGGCCATGTCGTTGCCGAGGTTACCGACATCCAGCCCGCCAATGCAGCCGCCGACGCGGACGGCACGAAGAAGGTGAGCCAGGAGCTGAGCGTGGCCATTGGCCAGGATATCGTTGCCGAATTCCGCAAGGCATTGGAGAGCGAGATCCCGGTGACCATCGAGCCCAAGGCGCTCGACGGCAACACCGCGATCACCAACTAGGCGCCTTGGCGGCACGATGAAAGTCGAGCCGTCCTTCGAGACTTTCTCGACGGCCCACGCCGCGGGACGCCCCGGTGTCGTCTATACGAAGCTCGTCGCCGATCTGGAGACGCCGGTTTCCAGCATGTTGAAACTGGCCGACGGCCGCGCGTACAGCTTCCTGCTGGAATCCGTGGAGGGCGGTGCGGTACGCGGACGCTATTCGATGATCGGCATCAAGCCCGATCTCGTCTGGCGCTCCAGCGGCGACAAGGCGGAGATCAACCGGCGCTTCCGGGCCGATACCAGCGCCTTCGAGCCCTGCCCCGACGGCGCGTTGGCCTCGCTGCGCAAGCTGGTCGCCGAATCCCGCATCGATCTGCCGCCGGGCCTGCCGCCCATGGCTGCCGGCCTGTTCGGCTATATGGGCTATGACATGGTCCGGCTGATGGAGCGCCTGCCAACGGACAAGGCGCCCGGCCTCGGCCTGCCTGACTCCATGTTCCTGCGCCCGACGGTGATGGCGATCTTCGACAATGTCGAGGATCTGGTGACCATCGTCACGGCGGTCTGGCCCGGGTCGGATCAGGGCGCGCGCGCCGCCTATAACCAGGCCTGCGAGCGCCTGGCAGACACCGTGGCCGATTTCGGCCGCAACCTGCCGGAGCGGCGCGACGAGATCGACGCGCTGGCCGATCTGCCGGAACCCTCATCGAACATCAGCCAGAGCGACTACCACCGTATGGTCGAGCAGGCCAAGGAATACATCCTGGCCGGCGACATCTTCCAGGTGGTGCTCTCGCAACGCTTCCAGCTTCCTTTCACCCTGCCGCCCTTCTCGCTCTACCGCGCACTGCGCCGGCTGAACCCCTCGCCTTTCCTGTTTTTCCTCGATCTCGGCGGCTTCACCATCGTGGGATCGAGCCCCGAGATCCTCGTGCGGTTGCGCGACGGGCGCATCACCATCCGCCCCATTGCCGGCACGCGCCGGCGTGGCGCCACACCGGCGGAAGATCGCGAACTCGCCGCCGAATTGCTCGGCGATCCCAAGGAGCGCGCCGAGCATCTGATGCTGCTCGATCTCGGGCGCAACGATGTCGGCCGCGTCGCCGAGATCGGCAGCGTCGAAGTCACCGAGCAGTTCATCATCGAGTATTACTCCCACGTCATGCATATCGTCTCCAACGTGGAGGGCGATATTCGACCCGGGCTCGATGCCATCGATGCGCTGGCCGCGGGATTTCCCGCCGGCACCGTCTCCGGCGCGCCCAAGGTGCGTGCCATGGAGATCATCGACGAACTGGAGAAGGAGCGGCGTGGCGTCTATGCCGGGGCTATCGGTTATTTCGCCGCCAGCGGCGCCATGGATACCTGCATTGCGCTGCGCACCGCGGTGGTCAAGGACGGCAAGATGTATGTCCAGGCCGGCGGCGGCATCGTCGCCGACAGCACGGCCGAAGGCGAGTATCAGGAATGCATTCAGAAGGCCCGCGCGCTCGTGCGCGCGGCCCAAGAAGCCGTGCGCTTCGCCGCCGACAAGGGGCGCAATAGATAGCTAGCCAGCACTGGGCGCCTCAACGCCTTGGCACAGAGACATACCCAATTTCGCCATGGCCGAGATGACGACAGGAGTATCGCTAGCCCGCCGCCCGCTCGATGACAGCCGCGGCCGGCGCTTTCGCCGGCCGCGAATGCACGAACAGGCGCTGGGTGAGTTCCTTGCCGGCTGCCATCTTCACCGGCTGGCCCATGGCGTAAGTCACCGGCCGCTGGTGGTCGGCGAACTGGCGTTCGCTGTTATAGACCTTGTTGAATTTCCAGATCGCGCGGATGAAGTTGGTCTGGCCCTGTAGCGCGAGCCCGGCCATGAGCGTGGCGGCACCGCGCAATGCCGCGAAGCTCAGATGCTTCTGGTTCAGCACCCGCTGTGTCTCCACGAGCTTTTCATAGAAGCGTTTGAGCGGCAGGCGCGTCGGCAGGACCGCATGCTGGATATCATAGAGGCGGTAGTCGAGGCTCGTCAGGCTGCGCTGCTCGGTATGCCAGAGCTCCGTGCCGGGATAGGGGGTGGCCACCGTCAAATGGACAATCTCGGGAATTGAAGCTGCCCAGTCGCGCACGACGTCGAAGCGCCGCTCATCCCAATCCGGATCGACGATGAGATTGATGGCAACCTTGACGCCGATGCTGCGCGCGATTTCGAGCGCTTCGGAATTGACGCCAAGCGAGACCCGCTTGCGGTGGGCCTTCAGCCCTTCTTCGTCGATGGCTTCCAGCCCGAGGAACAGATATTGCAGGCCGAGCTTGCGCCAATAGGCAAAGACCTCGCGGTTCTTGCACAGGACGTCGGCCCGGGTTTCCAGGTAATAGCGCTTGTGGATACCGCGCCTCTCGATCTCCTGCCCGATGGCGAAGCCGTGCTCGGCATGGATGAAAGCCACGTCATCGACGATGAAGACGTTCGGCTCGCGGATGGATTCGAGCTCCGCGCCCGCCGCTTCGGGCGATGTCACGCGATAGGTGCGGCCATAGAAGGTCCAGGCACTGCAAAAGGAGCAATCCCAGGGACAGCCGCGGGTGAATTCGATGGAGGCGCAGGGATCGAGCTCGCCGATGAAATAGCGTTTGCGCCGGCGCAACAGGTCACGCGCAGGCGCGAACCGCTCGAGGCTGTCGAGCATCAACGGTGCCGGCCCGCGCCCACTCTTCGTCACCACGCCCGGCACTTGCGACACGTCGCCCGGCAGTGCCGCCAAAAGCGCCGTTGCGCCCAACTCTCCCTCGCCGCGCAATACGCAATCGATTGCGCCCTCGCCATGCACCAGCAGCTCCTCGGCAATAAACGAGCCGCTATGGCCGCCG
Source organism: Dongiaceae bacterium (assembly GCA_036493015.1). Lineage (GTDB taxonomy): Bacteria > Pseudomonadota > Alphaproteobacteria > Dongiales > Dongiaceae > DASXQK01. Next base: position 26,535 of record DASXQK010000308.1, read on the forward strand.
GTGAACACGAAGCAATCCCGATCCCGCGCCTTGATGACCTTGGCGAGATCGATCACCTCGGGGACATTGGCGAGGTAGTTCAATGAAAAGCCAACGGCCTGCGGCCGGAAGCGGGTGAATTCGGCATGGAGCTCGCCATGGCTGAAGGTCTGCAGGTCGACGATCCGGACATCATGGCCGACCATCCGCACAGCTTGGGCCACACGTTCAAGACCCAGCGGTTCCAGCCGAAGGAAAATCTCGCTGTACATCAATGGGCTAGGATGCACCAAGAGCACACGCATCGTGGCCTCCCCCGGGCTGGACCCGACGGTCAGGCGGAATCGAAGACAAACGCCCTCTATCGCCGTGACACTTGTCGTTCAGACCTAAATTCAGCCGGCGGAAGAAAGTTCCATGCGCACCAGGGCGCTGGCTGGTACCAGGACAAAGCCCTTGGCCCGCAACGTCGGCAGCCACTGCTGCAAGGCTGCAATGGTCGTCGGATGGGGATGGCCGATGGCGAGCGCGAAGCCTTTGCGTTGGGCCACATGCTCGGTCTCCTCGAGCTGGCGCAGCACCGCCTCCACGGATTCATCATTGTCTATGAAGACGTCACGGTCGATATGGGGTACGCCGATCTGACCCGCCACCTGGCTGGCAATGGTCGAGGCGATGGTACGTGAATCGAGGAAGGCGAGGCCCCTCGCCCGCAACTCCTCCATCACCACCGCCATGCCGGGGCCCGACTGGGTGAACTTGCTGCCCATGTGGTTGTTGACCCCGACGATCCCGGGCAGGCGCGCGAGCGCCCAATCGAGCCGCCGGCGGATTTCATCAGGCGCCAGGTTGACCTTCAGCACATTCGGGCCCGCATCGATCTCGCCATCCATCGGCTCCATCGGGATATGCATCCAGATCTCGTCGCCGGCGGCGCGTGCCGCCTGGGCCTGGGTCGTGAGCTCGGTGGCATAGGACATGAAGGCGATGGTCAGGGGACCCGGCAGGCCGATCACCCGCGCGGCATCCGCCTTGTCGATGCCCATATCGTCGATGACGATGGCGATCATCGGCTTGCCGCCGGTCGACGGCATGGCAAGCGCGAATTGCTGCCAGGCGGGCTTGCCGCCGGACGGCGTAGGCAGCGGCAGCGGCACCAGCGGCAGCGCTGGAGTCACGCTCGCCAGCGGCGCATTGCTCGCGCCCGATGAGGGCGCCAGCTGCGGCGGAGTGACCGCTGCGTTCGCAGGCTGAGTCCCGGCCGGCTGGCTTGCAAGCTGTGTCGGCGCGGACGGGCGATGCACGGAGATCGCCACGCCGAGGATGAGGCCGAGACAGAGCCCGGCGATGAGAAAGACGGGACGATTGCGCAGGAGACCGCCGGCGCAGCCGACCAGCGCCTCGCCCAGTTTTGCACTCCGTGCGCGGCCGCGTCCCTTCCTCGATCTCTTGGTCATGATGCGACGATAGCACGCAGGTGCGAGTCGCCATCGGGCGCGACCTTGACACCAGACGGTTCCGTTCGTAGATACCCCATGGGGGTATACACCTGTAGGGGTTTGAATTACGCCGATGTCCTTTGAAAAAGCGTCCGCCCACCGGCACTGTTGTCATGCCGCTGCGCATGGTGACGATGCCTCAGCAACCGCAATTGACCCGGTCTGTGGCATGACGGTCGATCGCCGGAGCGCGAAGTACAAGACTGCCTGGAACGGACAGGATTTCTTTTTCTGCGGTCTGCATTGCCTCGACAAATTTCAGGCGGAGCCGTCGCGTTATCTGGCCTCAGCGGCACCTGCTGCCCGAACCTCGGCACCGGCCACACCGGCGGGCACCATCTACACCTGCCCCATGCACCCTCAAATCCGTCAAATAGGCCCCGGCAACTGCCCAATCTGCGGGATGGCACTCGAACCCCTCGAACCGGCGGTTGACACTGGCCCAAGCCACGAATTGATCGACATGACCCGGCGCTTCTGGATCGCTTTGGTGTTTTCCCTTCCGGTTGTGGCGCTTGAAATGGGTGGCCATCTTGCCAGCCTCGGCCACCTTGTCGGTGCACAGACCACCAACTGGATTCAATTCGCCCTGGCGACGCCAGCAGTCATCTGGGCCGGCTGGCCATTACTCGTCCGCGGCTGGGCGTCAGTGGTCTCACGCAACTTGAACATGTTCACACTGATCGCCATCGGAACCGGCGTTGCCTGGTTCTACAGTGTCGTGGCGACATTGCTGCCGGGTATCTTTCCGTCGGCATTTCGCGGAGAGAGCGGCCAGGTCGCGGTCTATTTCGAGGCCGCCTCAGTCATCGCAGTTCTGGTCCTGCTGGGACAGGTTCTCGAACTGCGGGCGCGCGAACGGACCGGCGGCGCGATCCGGGCCCTGCTCGATCTCGCGCCGAAGACGGCCCGGCGCATCGCCGCAGGCGGCGCCGATGAGGAGATTGCCCTCGATGCCGTACAGGCCGGTGACAATTTGCGTGTCCGCCCAGGAGAGAAAGTCCCGGTCGACGGCACCGTGATCGAGGGCCGCAGCGGCGTCGATGAATCCATGGTGACCGGCGAATCCATGCCGGTGATGAAGGATGTCGGCGCCAGGGTCATCGGCGGCACGATGAATCAGACCGGCAGCTTCTTCATGCACGCAGAGAAGGTCGGCCGCGAGACGATGCTGGCCCAGATCGTCGCCATGGTGGCCGAGGCGCAGCGCAGCCGCGCGCCGATCCAAAGCATGGCGGATCTGGTTGCCGCATGGTTCGTGCCGGTCGTCATCGTGATCGCGCTGCTGGCCTTCGCGTCATGGGCCATCTGGGGACCCTCGCCTTCCTTCGGCTACGGCATTGTCGCCGCCGTTGCTGTTCTGATCATCGCCTGCCCCTGCGCACTCGGCCTGGCCACGCCCATGTCGATCATGGTGGGCGTCGGGCGCGGGGCGAGTGCCGGCGTGCTGATCAAGAGTGCCGAAACCCTGGAGCGATTAGAAAAGATCGACACACTGGTTGCCGACAAGACGGGCACGCTCACCGAAGGCAAACCCAAGGTGGTTTCTGTCACCGCCACTGGAGCTGTGCGTGAGGATGAGTTGCTTAGCCTCGCCGCAGATCTGGAGCGCGGCAGTGAGCATCCTCTCGCCGCGGCGATCGTCGAGGAGGCCAAGCGCCGCGGCCTGCCGGTTGGCAAGGCCAGCGACTTCAATTCACCCAGCGGCAAGGGCGTCACCGGAACAGTCAAAGGCAGGCGGATTGCGCTCGGCAATCGGAAACTCTTCGCCGATCTTGGCATCGCGATCGAAACACTGGATTCACATGCTGAGGCTCTGCGAGGCGAGGGCGCGACCGTCATTCTCGCTGGCATCGACGGCAAGCCGGCGGGCGCCATCGCCATCGCCGATCCGATCAAGGAATCGACGCCTGAGGCGATTAACGCCTTGAGGGAGGCTGGTGTTCGCGTCGTGATGCTCACGGGCGACAATCGCAAGACGGCCGAGGCGGTCGCCCGAAAGCTCGGGATCGACCAGGTCGAGGCCGAGGTGCTGCCGCGCGACAAGGAAGAGATTATCAAGCGGCTCAGGGCCGAGGGCCATGTCGTGGCGATGGCGGGCGACGGTGTCAACGACGCCCCTGCCCTTGCCGCCGCCGATGTCGGCATCGCCATGGGCACCGGGACCGATGTCGCGATGGAGAGCGCAGGCCTCACGCTGCTGAAGGGCGATCTGCGGGGCATCCTGCGCGCCCGGCGCCTCTCCCAGGCGACCATGCGCAACATCCGGCAGAACCTGTTCTTTGCCTTTGTCTACAACGCGGCCGGCGTGCCGATCGCCGCCGGCATCCTCTATCCCTGGTTCGGCATTCTGCTGAGCCCAATACTGGCCGCCGCCGCCATGGCACTTAGTTCAGTCAGCGTCGTCAGCAATGCGCTGCGGCTGCGTCATACCGAACTCTGATCCGAACGGAGTTGATCCATGCAAATCAATACGAAAGCCGCCTGCCTGAAGCGCCTCAGCCGCATCGAAGGGCAAATTCGCGGCCTGACCGGCATGGTCAAGGACGACCGCTATTGCATCGATGTCGTGACGCAGATCGCCGCGGCGCGTGCCGCGCTGAAGCGTGTGGAGGAACTGGTGCTGAAAGACCATGTCGCGCATTGCGTTGAACACGCCATTGCTTCCGGCGATCGCTCTGAGCAGCGGCGCAAGGTGGCCGAGCTCATGGAAGTGCTCGGCCGCGTCCAGAACTGAGGGTCTGACGATGAGGAATCTATCGCGTTCGCTGACACGCCGGCATTTTCTCGCCGGCGGCACTGCCACTGTGCTTGCCATGGCACTGCCGCGCGCGCCACATGCCGATCAGGGCAGGCGCGAATGCGGCGACGCGGCAAATTGAGGTCGAAGGCAAGGCCGCGACCGTCTTTGGCCTGACGGGGCCGGACGGTCGGCCCGGTCTCACCTTCGCGCCGGGCGAGGCGTTCGACGTTACGCTTGATAACCGCCTTGCGGAGCCAACCCTGATCCACTGGCATGGCATGACCGAGCCCTGGCGGCAGGACGGCGTGCCCGATCTGTCACAGCCTGCCCTCGCGCCGGGCAAAAGCTATACCTATGGTTTCCCCCTGAACCGCAGCGGCACGCTGTGGATGCATTCGCATTACGGTCTGCAGGAGCAGCAGCTTTTGGCGGCGCCATTGATCCTGCACGACCGGGCTTCCGCCGCCGCCGAAGAGCAGGAGGTCGTCCTACTTCTGCATGACTTCTCGTTCCGGGCTCCGGAAGAGATCCTGGCGAGCCTGCAAGGCAGCAGCATGAATACACCCGGCATGAATGGCATGTCGGGAATGAGCGGAATGTCCGGGATGAACGGGATGGCCTCCGGCGGACTTTCGGCGGGTGGAATGGCGGGGATGTCTGGCATGGCGCCAGCGTGAAGAAGTTGGCGCAGCACGCCCAGGGCAAATCAGGCGCGCTCACTCTGGAACTCGAAAGCATGCTGCGCAGTGCGGAGCCGCTTGGGCCACGCAAGCCGGACCGGACCATAGAGATAGTGCTCGCCGGCAACATGCAGGGTTATCAATGGAGCATGCTCGAAGGGGGCAAGCCCGCAGCACCCTTCGTCAAATCGGGCGAGCGCGTCGAGATCGTGATGCGCAACCAGACGATGATGTCCCACCCGATGCATCTGCACGGCCATCATTTCCAGGTGGTCGCCATTGGCGACCGCCGTTTTGCCGGCGCGCTGCGCGACACTGTCCTCGTGACGCCCATGGCCTCGGTCACCATCGCCTTCGACGCCGACAACCTCGGGCGCTGGGCATTTCATTGCCATCACCTCTATCATATGGCCACGGGCATGATGTCGACCCTGGCCTATGAAAGGATCGGCTGAGATCGCCGGACGGCCGGCTTGCTTCCACCCCCGGAAGCGACCTGATATAAAGGCCGCCGACCCTGTACAGACATCGAAACCACGTCCCGTAAGGCCCTGAATATGTTTGTTTTGATCGATAACTACGACAGCTTCACCTACAACCTCTTCCACTTCCTGGGCGAGCTCGGCGCCAGCGTCGAGGTGCGGCGCAACGATCAGCTTTCGGTCGCCGATGTCATGGCCATGCAACCTCAGGGGATCATCCTTTCCCCCGGCCCTTGCGATCCCGACAAGGCGGGCATCTGCCTCGATCTGATCAAGACGGCGGCGGGAAAGAAGCTGCCGATCCTCGGCGTTTGCCTGGGCCATCAGGCCGTCGGCCAGGCCTTCGGTGGGCGCGTGGTGCGGGCACCCCTGCCCATGCATGGCAAACTCTCCAAGCTCAAGCATAGCGGCACCGGTATTTTCGAAGATATCCCGAGCCCCTTCTCCGCCACCCGCTATCACTCGCTGACAGTCGATCGCGCCAGCCTGCCCGATTGCCTGACATCGACGGCCGATGCCGATGATGGGGTGATGATGGCGATGGCCCACAAGACCCTGCCGATTTATGGCGTGCAGTTTCACCCGGAGAGCATTGCGTCCGAACACGGCCACCGGCTGCTCAGCAACTTCCTGCGCCTGGCCGGCCACAACGTGCAGATGGTGACGCGCCGTTCCCGGCATCCTGCGAAAGCGGTGGCGTGAGCGATCTCAAACCCCTGATCGCGATCGCCGCAGGCGGGCGGCCGCTGGATGAGAGCCAGGCCGAGCAGGCCTTCGATATCCTGTTTTCGGGCGACGCGACGCCGGCGCAGATCGGCGGCTTCCTTATGTCGCTGCGCGTGCGCGGCGAGACGGTGCCGGAGATCGTCGGCGCCGTACGCGCCATGCGCGGCAAGATGCTGCGCATCGAGGCGCCGGCGGGCATCGTCGATACTTGCGGGACCGGTGGCGACGGCGCCGGCACGCTGAACATTTCCACCGGCTCGGCCATCGTTACGGCTGCCGCCGGGGTTCCGGTCGCCAAGCATGGTAATCGCGCGGCTTCATCCAAGACCGGGGCGGCCGATGTTCTGGCGGCGCTGGGCGTCAACATCGATGCCGATATGAGCTTGGTCAAAGAAGCACTGTGGAAAGCCAATATCTGCTTTCTGATGGCGCCCCGGCATCACAATGCCATGCGCCATGTCGGCCCCTCGCGGGTTGAACTGGGCACCCGCACGATCTTCAATCTGATGGGCCCACTTTCGAATCCCGCCGGCGCGAAGCGCCAGCTCGTGGGCGTCTTCGCCAAACAGTGGATCCAGCCGCTGGCCGAAGTGCTGGGGCGGCTGGGTAGCGAGCGCGCTTGGGTCGTGCATGGCAGTGACGGCCTGGATGAGATCACCACCACGAGTGAGAGCTTTGTCGCCGAACTGAAAGATGGCCGCGTCACTTTGTTTGAAGTTTCTCCTGAAACGGCCGGATTGCCGCGCGCCAAGCCCGCCGATCTCAAGGGCGCCGATGCCGTAACCAACGCCGCCGCCATCACCGGCCTGTTGGCCGGCGAGCGTAGCCCCTATCGCGACATCGTCCTGCTGAACAGCGGGGCGGCCCTGCTGATCGCCGGCAAGGCAGCCGACCTGAAAGCCGGCGCGGCGCTGGCGGCCCAGGCCATCGACAGCGGCAAGGCCAAGGCGACGCTGGCCGGGCTCGTTACCATCACCAACCGGCCGCTGCCGGCGGGCGGTGCTGCATGAGCGATACGCCATGAGCGATACACTGGAACGCATCTGTGCCGACAAACGTCGGCATGTAGGGCGCTGCCAGGCGCAGCGAAGCCTCGCGGTCATGGAAGCAGCCGCCGAACGAGCGACGCCGCCCCGCGGTTTTGCCCAGCGCCTGGCCCAGGCGATGGATGAAGGTCGCTATGGCCTGATTGCCGAGATCAAAAAGGCATCACCTTCCAAAGGGCTGATCCGCGCCGATTTCGATCCCGCCGGCCTCGCCCGTGCTTATGGCGAGGGCGGTGCCGCCTGTCTTTCCGTACTGACCGATGAGCCCTATTTCCAAGGCCGCGACGAATATCTGGTTGCGGCGCGCGAGGCAGTCGAGCTGCCGGTGCTGCGCAAGGACTTCATGCTGGAGCCCTATCAGATCTTCGAATCCCGCGCGCTCGGCGCCGATGCGATTCTGTTGATCATGGCGGCGCTTGTCGACAGCCAGGCGGCAGAACTGCACGAGATCGCAACCGGGCTTGGCATGGATGCGCTGGTCGAGGTGCATGACGAGGCGGAACTCGAGCGCGCGCAGCGCCTGTCCGCCCGGCTGATCGGCATCAATAACCGCAATCTCAAGACTTTAGCGGTCGATCTGAATACGGCCGAGCGCCTGGCGCCGCTGGTCGGCCGGGGCCGTTTGGTCGTGGCGGAAAGCGGATTATCGAAGCCGGCCGATCTCGCCCGCATGGCACGTCTCGGCGTTTCCACTTTTCTGATCGGCGAATCCCTGATGCGCGAGCCTGATGTGGCGGCAGCCACAAGGCTGCTGCTGGCCCAACCTGAAATGATCAGGCGCGGCGCCTGATGGCTCGCCTCACCCATTTCGATGCCGACGGCAAAGCGGCCATGGTGGATATCTCCACCAAGGCCGAGACGGAGCGTGTTGCTACTGCGCGCGGCTCGGTGATCATGCAGGCATCGACCCTGAAATTGGTGGCCGCCGGCAATATGAGGAAGGGCGATGTGCTGGCGGTGGCGCGGCTTGCCGGCATCATGGCGGCCAAGCGCACGCCGGAGCTGATCCCGCTCTGCCATCCCGTGGCACTGACCGGCATCGCCGTCAATCTCTCCATCGATGCGAAGCGAAACGCGGTGGATATCGAAGCTACTTGCAAGCTCGTGGGCCGTACCGGCGTGGAGATGGAAGCGCTGACCGCCGTCAGCGCCGCCGCATTGACCGTCTATGACATGTGCAAGGCGGTCGATCGATCGATGACCATCGGCGATATTCGCCTTACCCATAAGCGCGGCGGCAAGTCCGGCGAATATAAGGGCCGCTGATGCTGACCGTCGCCGAAGCCCGGGCTCGCATCGTCCAGGCCTTCGCTCCCCTTCCCGCCGAGCAGGTCTCGCTCGCCAATGCGCTGGGCCGCGTGCTCGCCGAACCGGTCCATGCCCGTCTGACCCAGCCGCCCTTTGCCGTCTCCGCCATGGATGGTTATGCCGTGCGTGCTTCCGATGTGGCGAAGGTGCCGGTGAGCCTGAAGCTTGTCGGCTACGCGCCGGCCGGAAGCGCCTATGGCAGCCCGATCAAATCCGGCGAGGCGGTGCGCATCTTCACCGGGGCGCCGCTGCCCGATGGCGCCGATGCGATCGTGATCCAGGAGGATACGCAAGCGACGGGCGACAGCGTGCTGGTGAAGGAAGCCGCACCCATCGGCCGCTATGTGCGTCCCGCGGGCCTCGATTTCAGGCGTGGCGATCCAGGCCTTGCTGCGGGCAAGCGATTGGGCGCGCGGGATATCGGCCTGGCCGCGGCGATGAACCATCCCTGGCTTCAGGTCCACCGGCGCCCACGGGTGGCGATCCTGGCCACGGGCGACGAGATCGTGATGCCGGGCGAGCCGGTGGGGCCCAACCAGATCGTCAGTTCCAACGGCCTGGCGCTGGCGGCATTCCTGCGCGCGGCGGGGGCGGAACCCATCGATCTGGGAATCGCGGCCGATAATCGCGCGGCCCTGCAGCGTCTTGGCGCCGGCGCCGCCGGCGCCGATCTACTGGTCACCACGGGCGGCGCCTCGGTCGGCGATCACGACCTGGTGCAAGCGGCGTTGGGCGATCAGGGAATGGCCGTCGATTTCTGGAAGATCGCCATGCGGCCAGGCAAGCCGCTGATGTTCGGCAACATCGGAACGACCAGGGTCATCGGCCTGCCCGGCAATCCCGTTTCGACGCTGGTCTGTGCCCTGGTGTTTATCCGCCCGGCGCTGCGGGCCATGCTGGGACAACAGGATAGCGACAATGGCGAGGAGATCGCGATCGCCGGCCGCGACCTGGCCGAAAACGACAATCGCGAGGATTATCTGCGCTCGACCTTATCGCGCGACGGCGAAGGACGGCTGGTTGCCACGCCCTTCGGCAAGCAGGACAGCTCGATGCAATTCCTGATGCAGCAGGCGCAATGCCTGGTGGTCCGGCCGGTGCAGGCGCCGGCCCTGGCCACGGGATCGCCGGTGCGGATCCTGCGCCTGGATGAGGGCAGCGGTCTTTAGGCCCTCGCTCTAGCGGCCGGCCATCACGTAGTCGCGCAACAGCCCGACCTCGGCAGCGGCATCGTCCAGCTTGCGCTTCACCACATCGCCGATGCTGACGATGCCGACCATCTGTCCGTCTTCCATCACCGGCAGATGGCGCACTCGGCTGTGGGTCATGACCGCCAAAATCTCGTCGGCGCTGTTGTCGGGCCGGCAGGTCAGGATGTTGCGGCTCATCGCCTCGGCGGCCGACATGGCCAACGCCCCGGCACCGTGGGCCGAGATCGCGTTGACGATATCGCGCTCCGAGACGATGCCGCCCGGCCTGCCATCCGCATCCAGGATCAGGACCGCGCCGATGCGGTATTCCGCGATCAATTGCGAAATACGGTGCAGCGTCTCGCCGGGCACGGCCGTGACCACGGCTGCACCCTTGCCTTTCAATATGGCTCTGACTGTCACGCGCTTCTCCTTTCCGCCGCCCGGAGCGGATAGCGAGTCGCCGGCGGCCACTTGGGCGGCATCAGCGTATGGGCAATCAGTCTATGCCCCTCGCCTACTGGATTCAAACGATAGCCACCGATAGAATGTTCCCTCTTTCAAGGGAGCGGAACATGGAAGAAGCGGTCGAATTCACCCGGATGGCGGACGGGACTTATGAGGAGTACCAGTTCCTCTCGCGCAAATATAAGCCGCTGGTTAAGAACGTGCCGGGCCATGTCATCAGCGCTCTGAAGATGCTGGGCGGCGACAAGATCGGCTACAAGGTCGACCGCTACCAGCACTCGCTGCAAACGGCCAGCCGGGCGTTCCGCGACAGCCAGGACGAAGAGACAGTGGTCTGCGCCCTGCTTCACGATATCGGCGATACGCTGGCCCCGGAAAACCATGCCCAGTTGTGTGCCGCCGTGCTGCGGCCCTATGTCAGCGAGGACAATCACTGGCTGGTCCAGCATCACGCCATCTTCCAGGGCTACTACTACTATCACCACATCGGTCTGGACCGGGACGTTCGCGAGCGTTATCGCGGCCATCCCATGTTCCAGCGCACCGCCGATTTCTGCGAGAAGTACGATCAGAACTCCTTCGACCCCGATTACGACACCATGCCGCTGGAAGCCTTCGAGCCGATGCTGCACCGCCTGTTCTCGCGCAAGCCGTTCTCCTACGGCAATTAACTTCTGTCGCCGGCTCGATGGCGCCGGCCGACGAGATCTTCGGGGATTGGGCATTTGCGCGCCTTTACGACGCTTTCAATCCCTGGGAACCCGGTGACGATTTCTATTTCGCGCTGGCCCGCAGGATGGGCGGCGCGGTGCTCGACCTTGGCTGCGGCACCGGCATGCTGGCCTGCCGAATTGCACAGAAGATTGCTCCCGTTACCGGCGTCGATCCGGCCGAGGGAATGCTCCGCATGGCGCGCAGCCGGCCTGGTGCTGACCGGGTCGAATGGATCAAGGGCGATGCGCGCACCCTCGATCTCAAACGACACTTCAATCTGATCTATCTGACCGGTCACGCCTTCCAGGTTTTCCTGACGGATGAGGACAGCGTGGCGGCGCTGAAAGCCGCGGCTCGCCATTTGGCGCCTGGGGGATGTCTTGCTTTTGACACCCGCAACCCGGCGGCACAGGCCTGGCTCGCCTGGACGGCGCAAGCGACCCGGGAAGTCGTCGAGATTGCCGGGCTCGGGCGCGTCGAGGAATCCGTCGATACCGTCTTTGACGAGGCGAGCGGAATTGCCAGCATCACCCATCGCTACCGTTTTCTGGACAAGAGTACCGAGCAGATCGGCCATAGCCGCATCCGCTTCATCGATCGTGACCGCCTCGCCGGATTGATCACGGCGGCCGGGCTAAAAATCGATTCCTGTTACGGCTGGTGGGATGGGCGACCCTGCTCGCCCAGGTCAGAGGAATTCGTCGTGATGGCCAGCGCCGCCTAGGCGCTTGTCACACGACCTTGCGCACCCTTGCCGAGCGGCGCAGCAGGACGACCAGGAAAAACGAAAGCAGCACCGCCGTCAGCGCCACGACCAGGAATTTCTCCACCGCGCCCAGCCGCGCCGAAGCGAGCGCGTATTGCAGCATCACGACGATGGGGAGGTGGATGACGTAAACGCCATAGCTCGCCGCCGACAACCAGTCGGTAATGCGGTTGCGCCCATCGAAGAAGTCGCGAAAGAGGATCGGCAGGCCAAGACAGAAGCCGAAGCAGGTCAGCGTCTCCCAGATCGCATAGATCACCGCATTGCGCTCGCGGCCGCCGGCGCTGAAAAACGAATGACCCGTCAGATCGCAAGCGATGAAAATCGCGGCACCGCCCATGCCGACCGCAAGCCAGCCATAGCCGGTGGCCGAGGGCAGTTTGCGCAGCCAATCATTGCGAAACGCCATGATGCCGAGAAGCAGGCAGGCGAGATCGCGGGGCAAGTCGGCCAGGGAGAGCTGAATGACGGAAAAATAGGCGGCCCAGTCATAGACCGGATGACTCAGGCGAACCCAATAGGTCAGGGCCGCAACGGCGGCGATGATCGGCAGCCAGACCGGCAGGCCTGGAAACCGGAACGGCCGAGGCCAGACAATATGCAAACGATGACGCAGCGAACGCCAGCCCGTATAGATCACGGCATAGACCAGCAGCATTTCGATGAACCAGAGATGGCCGAACTGCCGGTCGGGCCAGGCCGGGCCGCGCCAGTCTTCCGGTGAGACGCCGCCGATGCCCCAGTAGTAATGAATGTAGTAGTCGAAGAATCCGATCGGCCCGTAAGGGCGAAAATTCAGGAAATAGGCATACATCAGCGGAGGAATGACGACGAACAGGAACACCAGCAGCGGAATGCCGAAGCGCCGGAAGCGATCCTTCAGGTAAAGCCG
>DASXQK010000309.1:0-23616 GCA_036493015.1 Dongiaceae bacterium
ATGGTGCCGCAACAATCGACGCAGAGCGCATCGACATGGCTGAGGCCCGGATGCTTTTCCAGGAAGCCTTCCGGCTCGGCCCAGGGGGGTTCGGCAAAAGACGGCGTCTCTTTCATGATGACCTCATGCCCCGTTGGCTTAATAGCGTCGCGTACCATAGCCTAGCGTCTGACCAGCCAGGAACGAAGCAGTGGCCGAAAACCGGGAAACCGACAAACCGGGCGACCAGCCCAACGACCAGCGGCGGGGTTCCATGCGGCCGATCGCCGCCGACCTGGTGCGCCTGATCGGCAAGCCGCTGGGCAAGCGCGGCTTCGGCGAAGGCGGGCTGATCGCCGAATGGCAGGCGGTGGTGGGCGAGGAGATCGCCCGCCATTCAGCCCCCCTCAAGCTTTCCTTCCCGCGCGGCCAGCGCCGCGAGGGCACGCTGACCCTGCTGGCACCCGGCGCGTTCGCAACCGAGTTGCAGCATCTGGCCCCGCAGCTTATGGAACGCATCAATGGCTATCTAGGCTATGGCGCGATCACGCGACTCAAGATCGAGCAGGGCAGGCTGCCGCCGCGCAAGCGTTCCGCGAACCTGAAACCGGCCCCGCTGACGACGGCGGAAACGAAGGGGCTGGAGAACGAGCTGGAACCCATAGGTGACGAAGGTTTGAAGCAGGCTCTCGACGCGCTGGGACGCGCGGTCAAGGGGTTGCGCCGCCCGGCGAATCCTGCCAAATAGCCGCGCGAACGGCCTTTGTCTGCCGAGTCATGCGGGATGTGGCGGTGCCGGACCGTGGGGTCGCGCTAGGAGTCAGAATGCGCAATATCGCGATTGTGGTTGGCGCGCTGGTGATCGCTGGGGTCACCGCCTTTTTCCTCTGGCAGCATAATCAATCGGCAAGCAGCGCCGCCTCGAACACCGCGGGCAGCGCCATGCAGGCCACGGCGCCGGCGGCGACCCAACCCGCGGCAACTCAGCCGGCAGCGACCACACCCGCAGCAGCAACTGGCAGCACGGCCGCCTCGACAACCGCCCCCGCTACCACGGCCGCAACGCCCGCTGCCGCTCCCGCGGGAGGCCAGCAGACCGCCGATGCTTCCCAGCCCGCGCTCTACGCCGACGACATGTATCTGGGCAAGGCGGATGCCAAGATCACCGTCATCGAATATGCCTCGCTCTCCTGTCCCCATTGCGCGCGCTTCAACGCGGATGTGCTGCCCCAGATCAAGACGAATTACATCGACAAGGGGTTGGTGCGCTGGGTCTATCGCGACTATCCGCTGAACAACCCAGCCTATCTTGCCGCGGTGCTGACCCATTGCGCTTCGCCGATGCGCTATTTCACCATGGTCGATACGCTGTTCAAATCCCAGGACTACTGGGCAACGCAGCAGCAGGCGATCGTGCCGCTGCGCCAGATCGCCACGAACGAAGGCGTCGACCAGAAGACCTATGATGCCTGCCTCGCCGATACGGCGCTGAAGGACAAGATTATCTCGCGCCTGCAGGAGGCGAGCACCAAATACAAGATCGAGGCCACGCCCTCGTTCATCGTCGACGGCCAGGTGCATGCCGGCGAGATTTCCTATGACGACTTCAAGAAGCTGCTCGATGCCGCGCTGGGCCATTCGTGAATGCGCGAGTGTCCTGACCTTCCGCTGAGCCAGGGCTGACGTTTGGTTCATTTCAGCAAACTTCGCCTCACCGGCTTCAAATCCTTCGTCGATCCCACCGAACTCGTCATTGATCCAGGGCTGACCGGCATCGTCGGCCCCAACGGCTGCGGCAAATCGAACCTCGTCGAGGCGCTGCGCTGGGTGATGGGCGAGACCTCGGCCAAGCGCATGCGCGGCGGCGAGATGGACGATGTCATTTTCGCCGGCAATTCGGGCCGGCCGGCGCGCAACGTCGCCGAGGTCGAGGTGCTGCTGGACAATGGCGACCGCAAAGTCCCGGCCATTTTCAACGAGCATGAGCTGCTGGAGGTACGCCGGCGGATCGATCGTGGTGCCGGCTCGAGCTATGAGGTGAACGGCAAGGAAGCGCGCGCGCGCGATGTGCAGCTTCTCTTCGCCGATTCCTCCACCGGCGCGCATTCGACCGCCATGGTAAGCCAGGGCCGGGTTGGTGCGCTGATCAACGCCAAACCGACCGACCGGCGCGCTTTGCTGGAAGAAGCGGCGGGCATCACCGGCTTGCACTCGCGCCGGCATGAAGCGGAATTGCGGCTGCGCGCCGCCGAAGCCAACCTCGCCCGCCTCGACGATGTGATCGTGACGCTCGAGGGCCAGCTGCTCGCCCTCAAGAAACAGGCCCGCCAGGCCGTGCGCTACCGCAACATCGCGGGCCAGCTGCGCCGGTCGGAAGCGGTGCTGCTGCATCTGCAATGGGTCGATGCGCGCGAGCGCATGAGCCAAGCCGAGGCAGCCTTTGCCGCCGCCGAACATGAGGTCGCCGATTGCACCGGACGTGCAGCGGGCGCATCCACGCGCCAGGCGGATGCGGCCACAGCCTTGCCGCCGCTGCGCATGGACGAGGCTTCCGCCGCCGCCGAGCTGCAGCGCCTGACGATTGCGCGTGCCGGACTCGACGATGAAGAACGCCGCGTCATCGCCGCGACATCCGAGGCCGAGCGCCGGCAGAGCCAGATCGGTGAGGATACCGGCCGCGAGCAGATCCTGGCCCGTGATGCCGGCGATGCAGGATCCCGGCTGGCCGAGGAAGGCCGGGGGATCGAGGCCGCCGAGGGTGAAGCCGCAGCCCAGGCCGAAGATGCGGCGCGCGCACTGACCACGGCCGAGAGCGCTGTCGGCGATAGCGAAGCCGAGCTATTGAATGTGAGCCAGGCGGTAGCCACCGGCGAAGCGCGCGAAACAGAACTCACCCGCCGCATCGAGGAATTGACCCAGCGCCTGGCGCGCCTACACCAGCGCCGCGAGGAAATTGCAGCCGAACGCGCGCCCATCGAAGCGGCGCTGCGCGACAATGCGGAGCGCCAGGCGGCCGGGCGCCAGTTGGCGAGTAGCGAGGAAGCCCGCCAGACGGCCGAAGCCGAAGCGGGCTCGGCGGCAGCAGCCCGAGCCGAAGCGGCGAGAACGCTCGCCTCGGCGCGCGAACCCATGGAAGCGGCGCGCACCGTGCGCGACAAACTGGCGGCGGAAGCTTCCGCGCTCGCGGCCCTGACAGCAGCACACGAATCCGATCTCTGGCCGCCGGTGATCGACCGCATCACCGTGGCGGCGGGTTTCGAAGCCGCGCTTGGTGCAGCACTCGGCGATGATCTGACGGCGGCAGGCGATGAAGGGGCACCACGCCACTGGCGCGATCTGGGCAGCAACACGGGCCCAGCCTTGCCCGCCGGCGCCGAGCCCTTGTCGCAGCATGTCCAGGCGCCATCGATGCTGGCGCGCCGTCTTTCCCAGATCGGCGTTGTCGCCGATGAATCGATGGGCCGCGATCTCGCCGGACAACTGGTGCAGGGCCAGCGCCTGGTCAGCCGTTCCGGCGCCTTGTGGCGCTGGGATGGGTTCACGATTGTCGCCGGCGCACCCACCGCTGCGGCCGTGCGTTTTAGCCAGCGCAATCGCCAGGCCGTGCTGGCGGGCGAAGTCGCCACGGCAGAAGCCGCCGTGCAAGGCGCCGATACGGCTTTTGCCCAGGCCCGCGATCTGGAGCGTGCGGCGGCGGCACGCGATGAAGCCGCGCGCCAGGCCTTGAATGGTGCCTATCAAGAGGTCGACCGCGCGCGCCAGGCGCTGGCCGCAGCGCAGGCCAAAGCAAGCCAGCTCGATGGCCGGCTGGCGGCGCTGATCGAAGCGGCCTCGGCGACCGAGAACGGCTTGGCCGAAAGCCAGCAGGCCCATGGCGATGCATCGAGCGAGCGGACGAACCTGCCCGATCTCGGCCAGGCGCGAACCCGCCAAGGCGAACTCAAGACCGAACTTGCCGAAAAGCGCAGCCACCTGATCGAATGCCGCGCCGCCGACCATCGCCTGCGCCGCGAGAAGGAGGGTCGTGCCCGGCGCCAGCAGGCAATCGCCGAAGAAATCAATCTGTGGGCTGAGCGCGCCGAAGCCGCGCGCCGGCAGCTCGCTGCATTGGCCGAACGCCGCCAGGAAGTGGAACAGGAGATCGAGCGGCTGAGGCGCCGCCCGGCCGAGATCGCCGAACAGCGCCATGCCCTGGCCGAACTGATCGACAATGCAACGGCGAAGCGCCGGGCCGCGGCCGATCGACTGGCCGAAGCGGAGAGCGAGCTTGCCAATGCCGATCGCGCGCTGAAGGCGGCCGAGGCCGAGCTTGCAGCATCGCGCGAAAGCCGGGTCCGGGCCGAGGGCGTCGTGGCGCAAGCGGCCGAGGCCAATCAGCTTCTGATCGAGCGGGTGCGCGAGCGGCTGGAATGCGCGCCGGAAGAAGCGCTGGCGATTGCCGAACTGGACCCGGGCGAGGAACTTCCCCAGCGCGAGCAGATCGAAATCCGCATCCAGCGCCTGATCCGCGAGCGCGAGAATATCGGGCCGGTCAATCTGCGCGCCGAGACGGAAGCAACCGAACTCGAGACCCAGCTCTCCGGCCTGCAGAACGAGCGCTCCGATCTGGTGAATGCCATCGCGCGGCTGCGCCAGGGCATTTCCAGCCTGAACCGCGAGGGCCGCGAGCGCCTGCTGGCCGCCTTCGAGGTGGTGAACAAGAATTTCGCCGAACTTTTCACCCGGCTCTTTGGCGGCGGGCGGGCCCATCTCAGCCTGACCGAGCATGAGGACCCGCTGGAAGCCGGCCTCGAGATCATGGCGAGCCCGCCGGGCAAGCGTCTCCAGCTCATGTCGCTGCTCTCGGGCGGCGAACAGGCGCTGACCGCGCTCTCGCTGCTCTTCGCCGTGTTCCTCGCCAACCCGGCGCCGATCTGCGTGCTGGACGAGGTGGATGCTCCGCTGGACGATGCCAATGTCGACCGGTTCTGCACCTTGATCGAGGAAATGGCTCATACGACCTCGACCCGTTTTCTGGTCATCACCCACCACCGGATGACTATGGCCCGCATGGACCGCCTCTACGGCGTCACGATGGCCGAACGGGGCGTTTCCCAGCTGGTTTCCGTCGACCTTCAGCAGGCCGATCACCTGCGGGCGACGGCGTGAATTCTGTCCGACATTTCAATTGGTTAGATAGCACCCCGGCCTGCTTGACAGGCCCCGGGGCAGCCCTTATGTTGCGCCCGCTTTGCGGTTCCGGGATGGAGTGTGCCGCAGGGCCGCCACAGGCGGGCGACCGATGAGCGAGGGGGATCCTCCGAAACGGTCAAACGATTTCGACGAGCGCTTGCGCCAATTGCGCGAGCGAGCGCCCCGCGAAGACAAGGCTGTCCAAGGCCCAGACTCGCAGTCCAGGACCGCCATAGGCTTCGCGTTTCGGATCGGCGTCGAACTGTTGGCGGCTTTGCTGGTCGGAGGGGGGATCGGCTGGCTGCTCGACCATTGGTTCGGGACCCTGCCGCTTTTCCTCCTGATCTTCTTCTTCCTGGGCGCGGGCGCCGGCATGCTCAACGTGTTTCGGGCGGCCAAGGAATTGAACCGCGGCGATTGAGGATATCAGAGTGCCCACAGGCGAAAGTCCTCTCGAACAATTTGCCATCAAGCGCCTGGTCGAGTTCCATATCGGCGGCCTCGATGTGTCGATCACCAATTCGGCCGTCTTCATGCTGGTTGCGATCGCGCTGGTGACGGCGTTCATGACGCTGGGGATGCGCCGGCACGCCATGGTGCCCGGTCGCTGGCAGTCGATGGTCGAGCTCTCCTACGAATTCATCGCCAAGATGGTGCGCGACAACGTGGGCACCGAAGGGATGCGCTATTTCCCCTTCATCTTCACGCTGTTCATGTTCATCCTGTTCTGCAACCTGATCGGCCTTATCCCGTTCAGCTTTACCGTCACCAGCCACATCATCGTCACCTTCATCATGGCTGCCGTCGTATTTCTCGGCGTTACCGTGATCGGTTTTGTGCGCCATGGGCGGCATTTCCTCAGCCTGTTCGTGCCGGCCGGCGTGCCGATCTTCCTGCTGCCGCTGATCGTGATCATCGAGGTGCTGAGCTATCTGACGCGGCCCATCAGCCTGTCGGTGCGGCTGTTCGCCAACATGATGGCGGGCCACACGATGCTGAAGGTGTTTGCCGGATTCGTAGTCGGGCTCGGCATCTTCCTCGGCTGGCTGCCGCTCGCCTTCATCGTGGCGCTGACCGCACTCGAGCTCGTCATCGCTATCCTGCAGGCCTACGTCTTCGCCATCCTGACCTGCATCTATCTCAACGACGCCATCAACCTGCATCACTGAGTTTCCACTCTTACTTCGGAAGGATCTGACATCATGGACGCACATGCCGCGAAGCTGATCGGCGCCGGCCTTGCCACCATCGCCCTCTCGGGCGTGGGCATCGGCATCGGCAACATCTTCGGCAGCTATCTCTCGGGCGCGCTGCGCAACCCGGCCGCGGCTCCCAAGCTGTTCGGCAACCTGCTGCTGGGCTTCGCCCTCACCGAGGCGGTGGCGCTCTACGCCCTCGTCGTTGCGCTGCTGCTGCTGTTCGCGTTCTAAGTCACCGATGCCGCAGCTCGTCTTCGCCGACTACGCGCCGCAGGTGGTGTGGCTCGCCATCACCTTCATCGCGTTGTATTTCATCCTCTCGCGGCTGGCCTTGCCCGGGATTGCCCGCACGTTGGGCGATCGTGACAGCCGGCTGCAGGGCGATCTCGCGGCGGCGGAGAAATTGAAAGCCGAGGCAGATGCGAGCCTTGCCGCCTATCAGAAGGCGATCGCCGATGCCCGCCTCAAGGCGCAGGCCGAACTGAAACAGGCCGGCGCCGAAATGGCCGCCGAAGCCGCCAAGCGCGAAGCCGCATTCGCCGTCGAAGTGAACACCCGCACAAGGGCCGCGGAAGCTTCCGTCGCCGCGGCGAAGAAGGCGGCGCTCAGCGATATTCGCAGCATGGCCGGTGAAGCCGCACGCCAGCTCGTTTCGCGACTTGGCGGTGGAGAGCCCGCCGCGGGCGATGTCGCCACGGCGCTCGCCGCCGCCGAGCGGGAGAGCCAGTAATGGAATTCCTGCACGACCCGGAAACCTGGATTGCGGTTTCCTTCGTCGCCTTCCTGGCGCTTGCCGGCCGCGCCATTGCACGCATCGTCAACAAGGGTCTAGACGAACGCGGCGCCAAGATCCGCCGCGATCTGGAAGAGGCCCGCCGCCTGCGTAGCGAAGCCGAGGCACTGCTCGCTGAATACAAGAAGAAGCAGCAGGACGCGGCGCGCGAGGCCGGAGATATCCTGCAGCATGCCCGCGAGGAAGCCGAGCTGTTCCGCAAGGAAGCGGCAACCAGTCTGAGCGGCGCATTGGGACGGCGCGAGCGCATGGCGCTCGACAAGATCACCCAGGCCGAGGCCCAGGCCGTCGCCGAAGTGCGCAGCCAGGCCGTCGACCTCGCCGTTTCCGCCGCCCAGCGCATCCTGGAGCAGCAGATGGCCGGCCCCAAGGCCGCCAGCCTGATCGACCAGTCGATCGCCGAACTGGACCGCAAGCTGCATTAGACCGCACGGCCAAGAAAGTCGTGGATGCCCGGCTCGAGGCCCGGCATGACGATTGAGTGAGCGGCGCTATCGCGCTTCCATTCCGCGACCGTCAGGGCCGGGCTTGACCCAGCCACCCATCAACCTCCCATCCAAAAGCAAAACGCCCCGACGATCGCTCGCCGGGGCGTTTTTGGTGCCGCAATGATTGATTAGAGCGCCTTCAGCACCGCTTCGGCGCTGGAGACCTCGAAGGCGCCGGGCGCTTCGATCTGCAGCTTCTTGACCACACCATCGTCGACCACCATGGCATAGCGCTGCGAGCGCAGGCCCATGCCATAGCCAGTGCCGTCCATGGTCAGACCTACCGCCTTGGTGAAATCGCCATTGCCGTCGGCCAGCATCATCACCTTGTCGCCGACATTCTGGTCCTTGCCCCAGGCCGACATGACGAAGGCATCGTTGACCGAGAGGCAGGCCACCGTGTCGACGCCCTTGCCTTTGAGCTCGTTGAAGTTGTTCACGAAGCCCGGCAGGTGCTTGGCCGAACAGGTGGGTGTGAAGGCGCCGGGCAGCGCGAACACAACCACCTTCTTGCCCTTGAAAAGCTCGTCCGTGGTGATGGTCTGCACGCCGTCCTTGGTCTTGTGCTGAAGCTTGGCCGACGGAATCTTGTCCCCGACTTTGATCGTCATGATTTGATCCTCTCCTGGCTGAAAGACGAAAAGCGGAATGGCTCGCCGAATAAGATAAGCAAGCCCTGTACCGGTTCAACGGCCCCCGGTCAATCGCCGAGAATCACGTCCAGCCAAGCGGATTTGTCACATTGGGCGAGAGGTTCGCAGACGCTGCTTTCAGCCGCCGCCGGCCTCGCCACCCGCCTCACCAATTGCCTCGCGTACGGCGCTTTCGCTCAGCACCGTGGGCAGCGGCAGGCCCTGTTGCGCCTTCGGCCCATAGACCGCGTTGAAGGGAATGCCGTAGCGCCCGAAGCTCGCCAGATATCGCGAAATTTCCGGATCGGGCCGCGTCCAGTCGGCCTTCAATCCGACGATCTTGCCGGCCGCAAGCTGGTCCGCCACCCAGCCATGGTCGAGCACCAGCGCCTTGTTCACCTGGCAGTTGATGCACCAGTCGGCGGTGACGTCGACCAGCACCACCTTGCCCCGGCTGATGAGTTGGGTGAGCGCGCTTTCGCTGAAAACCTGCCAGGCCGCATCGGTGCCGGCATTGCCCGCGCTTGGGGCAACACCGGCGAACAGCGCCGGCGCCAGCAAGGCCAGGATACTGGCCGCAACGAGTCCGCCGCGCCGCAGGCGTGGCCGCAAATGGCGCCAGGCGAGCAGGACGATGACGACAATGAGTGCCGCGGCGCTGACAAGGCTGGCGAACTTGCCCGCCTGGGCCGCCAGCACATAGAGCAGCCAGATGGCCGTGCCGCCCATGGCAATGCCGAGAACACGCTTCAGAATCAGCATCCAGGCGCCCGGCCGCGGCAGGCGGCTGGCCAAGCCGGGCCATGCCGCCACCAGCAGATAGGGTGATGCGAGCCCAATGCCGAGCGCGATGAAGATCACAAAGATATCCCGCGTGCTGCCGGCAAGCGCGAAACCCACCGCCGTGGTGAGGAAAGGCGCGGTGCAAGGCGTTGCGAGCAAAGTCGCGAGCCCGCCGGTCAGGAAATCGCCGATCAGGCCATGCTGGCGGTCGGCGGCCTGTGACAGGCGCCCGGCGAATCCCGGCAGCGGCAGTTCGAACCAGCCCCAGAGATTGCCCGCCAGCAAGGTCAGCAGCAGCGCCATGCCGACAAGGAAATGCGGCTGCTGGAATTGCAGCCCCCAGCCGACGGCGACACCGGCCGCGCGCAATCCGGCAATGGCGCCTGCCAGTATGAGGAAGCTCGCCAGCACGCCGGCGGTGGAGGCCAGAAAACTCAAGCGCACGCGATTCTTCGTGGCCCCGCCATGGCCGACGAAAGCAAGCAGCTTGAGCGAGAGCACCGGCAGCACGCAGGGCATCAGGTTGAGGATCAATCCGCCCAGCAATGCTGCCAGCAGCGCCGGCCAGAGAGCACCGGCGCCGCCCGCCGCGGGCAACACGCGAGCTTCCATGCCGCGCTCGCCATCGGCCACGGTCAGCAGGATGGGCGTGCCGGCGAGTGGCGGCGCCTTGGCATCGCGCTTCACATCGATCTCGAAACTGACATGGGTCTTGCCGGCATCCAGCGAGACCCGTGGTGCTGGAAAGTAGAGGCCGGATGGTCCTTCGACGATGAGATCGGGATGATCCAGCGGCAGTGCGGATTCGATCGCGACGTTCAGGCGCGGATGCGCTTCGTCGCCAGCCGCTTCAGCCGAAATCAGATGCAGGCCATGGGCCGATCCATCGCCCGGCACGCGGCTGGCATAGCGGTCGATCAATTGGGCGAATTCGCTCGGCCCCGCGGCACCGGTCGACAGATCGAGCGAGAGATTGGCCGAATAGGGAATACAGACTTTTTCGCAGACCAGGTAATTGACCTTAAGGCGCAGGCCCATCGGCTCGGCCGGGTTTGTTGGCTTGGCGGCGATGGGAAATACGACCTCATCCTCATAGCCGAATGTATCGAGGCCGAAGAGCGTGAAGCGATGGGGCACCGGCCAGGCGAGATCGGCGGAGGCCAGGTTGGTCGAGCCTTTCCAATCGAGGCTGACGGGGAATCCCGCATCGCCGGGCGAACGCCAATAAGTTTTCCAGCCGGGTACCAGCGTAATCTGCAGGCCGAGCGGCACCGTGCCGCCGCCGCTGCCATTACCGATAGCGGTTACGGCGGATATCAGGCGCAGCTTTGTCTGATCCGTAGTGACCCAGGCAGATGCCGGCTCGGCGCGCGCCACGCCGTTCGCCAAACACAGCAGCGCGGCCAGCAGGAAAATTGTGACGAAATTGTGCCTCATTGCCGGCGACTATAGTGCCACGGTTTTGCCCAAACCCTCACAAAACCCCCGCAGAACGTCACGAATCCGTGTAACATCGGACTGTCTTATAACATCGCATCTTGCCGGGAAGAGGTTTTGAACCTAGGTCAAAACCATGGCTGACATTAACAGCGATGGCTATCTGCTCGGCCAACTCTTGGTCGCCATGCCGACCATGCGCGATCCCCGCTTTACCCGCAGCGTGATTTTCGTCTGTGCCCATAACGCCGAGGGTGCCATGGGATTGGTGGTCAATCGCCTGGTCGGCTCGCTCACCTTCCCCGATCTTCTGGCCCAGCTCGAGATCCCGCGCAGCGAGGTCGGCCGCGATATCCGCGTGCATTTCGGCGGGCCGGTCGATACCGGCCGCGGCTTCGTACTGCATTCGCCCGATTACAGCGATGACGGCACGATGATGATCGATGAAAGGGTTGGTCTCACCGCGAGCCTCGACATCCTGCGCGATATCGCCAGCGGCGGCGGTCCGCGCCAGAGTCTGCTGGCGCTGGGTTATGCGGGCTGGGGCCCGGGGCAGCTCGATATGGAGATCCAGGCCAATGGCTGGCTCTCGGCGCCGCCAGACGATGCGCTGCTGTTCGACGCCAGGCTCGACGACAAATGGAAGCGCGCCATCGCCAAGCTCGGCGTCCGCTCGGAGCATCTTTCGGGCGAAGCCGGTCACGCTTGATTCCCCCGCCCCTTGATGGGGCGGGCGATTTACACCCCGCGCTTGAAATCCTCCGCCAGCAGCGAATGCAGGACATGATCCTGCCAGGTGCCGTTGATCTTGAGGTAGCGCACGGCATAGCCCTCTTCGCGAAAGCCGAGTTTGGCCAGCAGCGCGCGGCTTGCCTTGTTGGTGGGAAGACAGGCGGCCTCCACGCGATGCAGGCCGAGGCGCTCAAAAGCGTAAGGAAGCAGCGCCAGCATCGCCTCGCTCATCCCGCCCTGATTGGCATGGGCTTCGCCCATCCAGTAACCGACGCTGGCGGTCTGCGCCACGCCCCGGCGCAGATGGCTCAAATTGACGCCGCCCAGCAGCTGCTCGCCTTCGCGGCGGAAGATGAAAAAGCCATAGCCCTGATCGTTGCGCCACTCGCTCGCCAGCTGGCGCAGCCGCCGGCGAAAGGCGGCAAGGCCCAGCGCATCGTCGGGCCAGCTCGGTTCCCACGGCACCAGGAAATCACGGGATGCCGCGCGCAGCACGGACCAGTCGTGGAAATCCGCCAGCACCGGACGACGCAGGATAAGCCTCATCGTCTCCAGCCGTGGCCCGCGGACGAGATCGAAGCCGAGCATCGCTGGCAGGCGAAGCGAGCGTCAGGCGGCAAGCCGCCCGGCAACGCTGTCGAGCCGGGCGAGACGGCCGAGCGGTCCGAGGGCGGCAAGCGTCGGCCGGCCGGCCATCAGCCGGCGCGCCACGCGGCCAAGCTGGTCGGCATCGACGGCTTCGATGCGGCGCATGATCTCTTCACTGGTGAGAGGCCGGCCATGAACGAGGATCTGGCCCGCCAGTTGCTCGGCACGGTTGCTCGTGGATTCGCGCGCCATCAGCACGCCGGCCCTTGCTTGCGCGCGCGCACGATCCAGCTCGTCGGCGCTCAGCGTGGCCGGCAACCGGCGCAGCTCCTCGATCACCAGCGGCAGGATTTCCTCGGCTTCCTTCTCGCCGGTGCCGGCATAGACACCGAAGATCCCGCCATCGCGAAAGGCGCTGTTGAAGCTGTAGATGCTGTAGACGAGGCCGCGCTTCTCGCGAATCTCCTGGAACAGGCGCGAGGACATGCCGCCGCCGAAGAGGGTGGAGAGGATGCCCAGCGCATAATAATCGGGGTCGAGGTAACTGACGCCGGGCAGGCCCAGCACCATATGCACTTGTTCCAGATCGCGTTCGCTGCGGCTTTCGCCGCCCAGATATCGGGCGGGCTCCGGCGAGTGGGCATCGCTGGTCGCAAGGTCGTTGAAGGCCTTCTGGGCAAGCTCAACCACCCGCTCGTGATCCACCTTTCCCGCGGCGGCCAGCACCAGCCGCTCGGGCGCGTAGTGGCGGCGCATATACTGGGCGATGGTCTCGCCCTGCATGGATCCGACGATCTCGGCCCTGCCCAGCACCGGACGGCCCATGGGCTGGTCGGGAAAAGCGGTCGCCTGGAAATGATCGAAGACGATGTCGTCGGGCGTGTCCTCGGCCTGGCCGATCTCCTGCAGCACCACCGCACGCTCGCGCGCCAGTTCGTCGGCATCGAATGTCGAATGCTGCAGGATGTCGGCGATGAGATCGACGGCGAGCGGCAGATCGTCCGCCAGGATGCGCGCGTAATAAGCCGTCTGCTCGCGCGCCGTATAGGCATTCAGATGCCCGCCCACCGCCTCGATCTCCTCGGCGATGGCGCGCGCGCTGCGCCGGGCCGTGCCCTTGAAGGCCATGTGTTCCAGCAGATGCGAGACGCCGTTGATCTCGGCCGATTCGTTGCGCGTGCCGACATCGGCCCAGACGCCGAGCGAGACCGTCTCCACCGAATCCATCCGGTCGGTCGCCACCCGAAGTCCGTTGGCAAGGCGCGTGAGCCGAACGCCCGTCTTGTCGCCATTCGTCTTGTCGCCACTCGTCTTGTCGCCACTCATGCGGCTCTCCCGGCGGCAACCTGGCCGCGAATATGTGTCTTAAGGACCGCAAGATCGTTGGCCAGCACGCTGAAGCGCTCCGGCCGCTCATAGAGATCGGCCAGCGCCGGCGGCAAGGGCGGCCGTATGCCCGTCGCCTTTTCCACCGCATCGGGGAATTTGGCGGGGTGGGCGGTTCCCAGCGCCACGATGGCGACATCGGGATCGAGTTTCACCGCACGGGCGGCTGCCAGGCCAATGGCGCTATGGGGATCGATCAGTTCGCCGGTTTCGCCATAGAGGCCCTTCATCGCGGCCAGCGTCGCCGCATCGTCCAGCCGATGGCCCGCGAATAGATCGCTGAGCCGCTTATGCTGGCCGGAATCGAGGGTGATTTCCCCGCTCTGGCGGAATTGCTGCATGGCTCGCACGAGGCGCGTTGAATCACGGTCGTAAAGGTCGAACAACACGCGCTCCGCATTGCTGGAAACCTGGATATCCATGCTCGGGCTTAATGTGGGGTGCACGGCCCCCATTTTCATGACCCCGCTCTGGATGAAGCGGGTCAGGATGTCGTTGCTGTTGGAGCCGACGATGAATTTCTCCACCGGCAGGCCCATGGCCCGGGCAGCATAACCCGCATAAACATTGCCGAAATTGCCGGTCGGCACGGCAAAGGCGACCCGGCGCTTCGGCGCCCCCAGCGCCAGGCCGGCCGCCACGTAATAGACGATCTGGGCCATGATGCGGCCCCAGTTGATCGAATTGACTGCGCCCAGATGCATCTCGTCGCGGAAGGAGGGATCGGCGAACAGGCCCTTCACCAGGTCCTGGCAATCGTCGAAGGAGCCGCGGATGGCGATGTTGCGCACATTGGGCGACATGACCGTGGTCATCTGGCGGCGCTGCACCTCCGAGGTGCGGCCCTCGGGATGAAGGATGAAAATGTCGATGGCCGGCCGGTCGCGGCAGGCCTCGATGGCGGCCGAGCCGGTATCGCCCGACGTGGCCCCGACGATGGTGATCCGCTGGCCGCGTTTGGCCAGCACATGGTCGTAGAGGCGCCCCAGAAGCTGGAGCGCCACATCCTTGAAAGCCAGCGTCGGCCCATGGAAAAGCTCCATCAGCCAGAGCCGGCTATCGATCTGCTTCAGGGGCGTCACTGCCTTGTGGCCGAAGCCGGCATAGGATTCCTCTACCAGCCGGGTGAAATCCGCTTCGCCGATACGCCCGCCCAGGAAGGGCTGCATCACGCGCTGGGCCAGCGTCGGGTAATCGAGACCGGCGAGGGCTGCGAGATCGAGCTGCGGCCAGGTCTCGGGCAGGAACAGCCCGCCGTCGCGGGCAAGCCCGGTCAGCAGGACCTCATCGAAGGTCAGCGCGGGCGAGGCGCCGCGGGTGCTGAGATAGCGCAAGGGGCGATAACCTGTCGGAAGGCGGAAGCGAAGGGCCGCTACCCTATAGGCCGTGCTCCGTCGAGGCAAGACGTCGGCAAGTATATGAAATTACTCATGATTTTTCGGTTTTGCCGCCCGAAATGCCATGACCCGGTAGATCAGGAATCCGTACAGCGCGACGAGGCCGGTGGCATAGAGCACCGCAAGGGAGCCTTCCCATTGCGCCAGCGCGTCCTGTTGCGGCAGACGCTGGCCGGCGAAGAGCGCCATGGCGAGGGCTGCGAGCGGGACCAGCACAAACATGGCAACGCGGCTGTAGAGCGGCATCATGCGCCAGCTCTGGGCCCGATGGGCCAGGGCCTCGCCTGCGCTCAGCGGCTCGCTCCGTGCCTTGCGGTCCAGCAGCAGGATGGCGAGCAGCCGCCGGCGGCGCAGCATGACGAGGACATAGATCAAAGCCAGCAGCGGAATTGCGATCGCGATGCGGATGATGGCGGAATTCGCGATCGGCACCAGACCCGGATGGGCCATGGCGATGTTCGGCAGGACAAAATACAGGAGCAGGGCCACACCGCCGACCCCGGCGAGCGCGCGTTGCGAGCCGCCGCGCTCGATGCGCACCGCCTCATCCAGCAACTCTCGGTCGACGCGATAGCCGGGTTTGTCGAACCCGAAGGGGTAATAGTCGAAGCCATGCTCGCGGGGCACGAACAGGCGGGCGACGGCGCGGTCGATGTCGGTCATGACGCTAGCCTACGCCAAATACCGCCGCTCGAGATGGGCCTTGAAAATCGCGGGATCCAGCGGTTTGCCCGTGGCGCGCGTGACCAGTTCGACCGAGCTCCAGCGTGAGCCTTGGCCATGGACATGCTCGCCGAGCCAGGCCATGAGCGGGGTGAAATCACCGCGCGCAATCGCGGCGGGTATTCCCGGCACCGCGCGCTTGGCGGCGTCATAGAGCTGGGCAGCCGTCATCGCGCCCAGGGTGTAGGTGGGGAAATAGCCCCAGGCGCCGGTAAACCAGTGGATATCCTGCAGGCAGCCACGCCGATCGTCGGGCGGGGCAATGCCGAGCAATTCCTTCATCCCGTCATTCCAGGCGCCGGGAAGATCGGCCAGCGACAGGTCGCCGGAGATCAGCGCCTTCTCGAGGCGATAGCGCAGGATCACGTGGCTGGGATAACAGACCTCATCGGCATCCACGCGAATGAAGCCGGGCTCGACCCGGGCGTAGAGCTGCTGGAGATTCTCCGGCGCGAAGGCCGCGCCCTCGGCACTGAAGGCCTCTCGCAACAGCGGCGCCAGGAATCCGAGAAACTCGGCAGAACGACATACCTGCATTTCCACCAGCAGCGACTGGCTTTCATGCAGCGCCATGCCGCGGGCCGAGCCCACCGGCTGATAGCGCCAGGCGGCCGGCCGGCCCAGCTCATACATCGCATGGCCCGTCTCATGCAGGGTGCCCATCAGGGCCGAGACGAAATCGTCGTCGCGGTAGCGGGTGGTAATGCGCACATCGTCCTGCACGCCGCCGCAGAAGGGGTGCAGAGACACGTCAAAACGGCCATGGGCAAAATCGAATCCGACGATGCCCATGAGGCGCCGGCCGAGCTTCTGCTGATCCTCCAGCGCAAACGGACCGGCGGGACGCACCGGCGCCCGGCGCTTGGCTTGTTTTTCCAGCGCCGCCTCGCGCAACGCCGGCAGGAAGGACAAATCGGCGAATAGCCGGTCGATTTCCGCCACCCGCATGCCTGGCTCGAACTCGTCGATCAGTGCTTCGTAAGGCTCGCAGCCGAGCTTGTCGGCCTTGGCCCGCGCCGCTTCGCGCACAAGGCCGAGCAGGATCTCGAGATCGGGCCGGATCATGGCGAAATCCGAAGCCGGGCGCGCCTCGCGCCACAGCGTGTCGCAGCGGCCGATGGATTTCGCCAGGGCTTCGACCAGAACGGGGCTAAGCGCCGTGGCGTGGATCCACAACCGCCGCATCTCGTGCAGATTGGCCTGCTGCCAGGGGTCGAGTTCCGCCTGCGCAGCCTCGGCGCCGTCGAGAAGATCGCTCAGCGCCGGATCGGCGAGGATGCCGTGACAGACCAGGTCGAGGGCCGCGATCTGTTCGGTGCGCGCATCCGATCCGCCACTCGGCATCATCACCGCGGTATCCCAATCCAGCACCGCGCGCCCATCCTTCAGCGCTGTCCAGCGATGGAAGCGCCGCTCGAGCTCGGCATAGGCGGGTGGTCGATTATCCTGGGGGCGATTGGCGAGAGGCAGGTTCATGCTTGTTTGTCTCCCGATGGAGGCTTGCCCTTCGACTCATTTTCCTTTTGGCGGTGATAGAGGACGTAGATCACCGAGAGCGCGATCGCCAGGCAGAACCAGGTGATGGCGTATTGCAGATGATCGTTGGGCAGGTTTATGCGCGTCTGGCCGCCGATAGGAAAGCCGCCGGGGTTTGGCTGCGGTCCGGCTTCGACAAAGAACCGGGTCTCGGTATCCGGCAGTGCCGCGAGTTTCGCGATCGCCGGCAGATCCACCCAGAAGAAGAAGTTCAGATCGGGCCGGTTATCCGGCACGAACCAGGTCTGTATGCCGTTGAGGCGCAGCACGCCATCCAGTGTCACGAGGCCGCTCGCATTGCCGGCGGCGCGTTTATCGGCCGTCTTGCGGTCGAGCGGGATCCAGCCACGATCCACCAGAATCGTGCGTCCATCGGCGAGGCGAAACGGTGTGACGACGTGATAGCCGGGATTGCCGTTCATCGAGCGCGCGCCGAGGAATATTTCCTTTTCGTGCACGAATTCGCCGCTGAGCGCGACATGACGGTACTCCATGCCGCTGACATCGGTGCCCGGGCCGGGCAATGCAGACGGTGCGGCCGAGATGCGCTCGGTGCGTTCGGCGATCAGCGCTTCCTTCCATTGCAGGCGGTAGAGCTGCCAGACGCCGAGCCCCAGCATCAGCAGCACCGCGGGCACCGTGAAAACGGTGGGCCAGAAGGTTGGTTTGAATTTCATCCGTGATAATACCGGGTCAGGAATGCCGGGATTCGCCCGATTGATGCTTGTACTGAATGGCGATCATGATCGCCTTGGCCGGGCGCAGCAAGGCGATGGAAACGCCCAGGATTACCGGCCCCCAGACAACCATATGCACCCAGATGGGCGGCGAAAACCACGCCTCCATCAGAAGCGCCAGCGGCACCACCAGCGCGCCGACGATGAAGATGATGAACACGGCTGGGCCGTCGGCGCTGTCGGCGGCCGAGAGATCGAGCCCGCATTGCGGGCATGTCGGCGTGACCTTGAGGAAGCCAGCGAACAGCCTGCCGCGTCCGCAGCGCGGACAGCGGCAGGCAAGCCCGGTGGAAAGAACGCTCACTAGTGCGTGGCGTAGGGGCCTGGACCGGCACCGAAGAAGTAGATGCAGGTGAACAGGAACAACCACACCACGTCGACGAAATGCCAGTACCAGGCGGCGGCCTCGAAGCCGAAATGATGTTCCGGCTTGAAATGGCCCGCCTTGGCCCGGAAGAAGCAGACGATCAGGAAGGTCGTGCCGATGATGACGTGAAAGCCGTGAAAGCCCGTCGCCATGAAGAAGACGGACGGGTAGATGCCACCGCTGAAGTGGAAGGCGGCATGGCTGTATTCGAAGGCCTGCACGCAGGTGAAGCTGAGGCCCAGCAGGATCGTGATGGCCAAGCCCTGCAGCATGCCCTGGCGGTCGCCCTCGCGCAGCGCATGATGGGCCCAGGTCACCGTCACGCCGGAAGTTAGAAGGATCAGCGTGTTCAATAGCGGCAGAGACAGGGGATCGAAAGTGCGGATGCCCTTGGGCGGCCAGACACCGCCGATGACGTCGGTCGGGAACAGGCTGGCGTTGAAATAAGCCCAGAAGAATGCCGAGAAGAACATCACCTCCGAGGCGATGAAGAGCGCCATGCCATAGCGCATGCCGATCTGCACCACCGGATTGTGAAAGCCCCTGTACGTGGCCTCGTCGATCACGTCGCGAAACCACATGAACATGGTCGCCAGAATGCCGACGATGCCCAGCGGCAGCAGCACTTCCCAGGGGCCGACATGATGCATGAACATGACCATGCCGGTGGTCAGCAGACCCGCCGAGATGGCGCCGATAACCGGCCACGGGCTGGGATCGACCAGGTGGTAGGGATGCTTTGGCGTATCGGCGTGGGTCGGTGTCATCGGTCGGTCTTTCTGAGCTGGCTTTCCGGTCTGGCTAGCTTTGGTTTATCTGCTCGTGATGGTCAGTTGGCCGCCGGCTGATTGGCTGCCGGCAGTTGCGAAAGTTTCGGGCCCGCGGCTGGCTGGTCGTCGGCCGCGCGGAAGAAGGTGTAGCTGAGGGTGATGGCGGCGTTCCGCACATCCGGATTTTTGTAATAGCCCGGGTCGACGAAGAACTGAACCGCCATGTCGACGCCCTCGCCGGGCTTGAGCGTCTGCTCGTTGAAGCAGAAGCACTGGATCTTGTTGAAATACTGGCCGGCATCCAGCGGCAGCACGTTGAACGTCGCCTGACCCTTGATCGCAACACTCGCCATGTTTTCGGCGCGGAAATAGACCAGGGTCGGCTCGCCCAGATGCACGGTCACCTGCTTCTGCTTGGGAAAGAAGCGCCAGGGAAGGTCCGGGCTGACGCTGGCATCGAAGCGTACATCGACGGTGTGGGTGCTGATATCGACCGCCGCGCTCTCAACCCGCCGGGTCGTGCCGTAATAGCCGGTGGCGGCACAAAAGGCGCGATAGAGCGGCACGGCAGCGAAACTCAGACACACCATGCCGATGACGACGCCGATGAGGGCCAGGCTGAGGCGCGTGTTGCGGTTGGCGAACATGGTCTAGCCCCCGCTCATCCGCACGATGGTGATGGCATAGACCAGCGCCACGAAGCCCACCAGAACGGCAAGCAAGGCGAGGTTGCGGGTGCGGCGGTTGCGATCGATCACGCCAACCCTCCCAATCCACCCAACAGGCCGGGCGCACGGTCGACAATGAGCAGCGCGAACAGCAGGAAGAGATAGAGGATCGAATAGGCGAACATGCGCTTGGCGCTGCGATCCGTTGCATCGCGGCAGACGGCGATGGCCGCCAGGATGAACAGGGCACCCAGCAGGGCGGCGGCAATACCATAGACATGGCCTGCGATACCCATGGCCCAGGGGGCGAGCGCCAGCGGGAACAGCAGCAGCGTATAGATCAGCATCTGGCGCTTGGTCGCACGCTCACCGGCCACCACGGGCAGCATCGGCACGCCGGCCTTGGCGTAGTCGCCGGCACGAAACAGCGCGAGTGCCCAGAAGTGCGGCGGCGTCCACATGAAGATCAGAAGGAACAGCACAACGGGGGCGAGATCGACATGGCCGGTGACCGCGGCCCAGCCGATCATCGGCGGAAAGGCACCCGCGGCACCGCCGATGACGATGTTCTGCGGCGTGCGGCGCTTCAGCCAGATCGTATAGACGAAGACATAGAACAGGATGGTTGTTGCCAGCAGGCCCGCGGCCAGCAGGTTGACGGCAAGCGCCATCATCCCGACGGAACCGATCGCCAGCACCACGCCGAAGCCGGCGGCCTCCGCCGGCTCGATTCGGCCCATGGGGATCGGCCGCTTGGCTGTACGGCTCATGATCGCGTCGATATCGCGGTCGTACCACATGTTGATGGCGCCCGAGGCACCGGCGCCGACCGCGATGCAGAGGATGGCAACGGCGGCGATCAGCGGATGGATATGGCCCGGTGCCACCATCATGCCGGCGAAGCCGGAGAAGACGACGAGCGACATGACCCGCGGCTTCAGCAGCTGCAGGAAATCGGATACCCGCGCGCCTTCGCCTGCGGCAGCGAATTCTAGTGTAGCGTCGCTCACCGTCCCTGCCTCACCTAACGCCGGGTCATTTTACGACCGGAAGTTCCTCGTAGCTGTGGAAGGGCGGCGGCGAACTCACCGTCCATTCCAGCGTCGTGGCGCCTTCGCCCCAGTAATTGGCGCCCACCCGCTTGCCCGCGAAGAGGGTGTAGAGCACCACGCCCACGAACCAGATCGTCCCGGCATAGGAAATATAGGCGCCGATGGAGGCGATGTTGTTCCAGCCGGCAAACGCATCCGGGTAGTCGGGGATGCGGCGCGGCATGCCGGCCAACCCCAGGAAGTGCATCGGGAAGAAAGTCAGGTTCACACCGATAAAGGTGACCCAGAAATGGATCTTGCCCGCCCATTCCGGATACTGGCGGCCGCACATCTTGCCGATCCAGTAGTAGAACCCGCCGAAGATCGAGAAGACGGCGCCCAGCGACAGCACGTAGTGGAAGTGGGCGACCACGTAATAGGTATCCTGCATCACCGTGTCGACGCCGGCATTGGCCAGCACCACGCCGGTCACGCCGCCGACGGTGAAGAGGAAGATGAAGCCGACCGCGAACAGCATAGGCGTGGCGAAGCGGATCGAGCCGCCCCACATCGTCGCGATCCAGCTGAAGATCTTGATGCCCGTCGGCACCGCGATGACCATGGTGGCGGCCATGAAATAGGCGCGGGTATCGGGGCTCATGCCGGTGGTGAACATGTGATGGCCCCAGACGATGAAGCCGACCACGCCGATCGAAACCATCGCATAGGCCATGCCGAGATAACCGAACACGGGCTTGCGCGAGAAGGTGGAGACAATCTGGCTGACCATGCCGAACCCCGGCAGGATCAGGATGTACACCTCCGGATGGCCGAAGAACCAGAACAGGTGCTGGAACAGCACCGGATCGCCGCCGCCATCGGGATTGAAGAAGGTGGTGCCGAAATTGCGGTCGGTCAGCAGCATGGTGATGGCGCCCGCCAGAACCGGCAGCGACAGCAGCAGCAGGAAAGCCGTCACCAGCACCGACCATACGAACAGCGGCATCTTGTGCAGGGTCATGCCCGGCGCGCGCATGTTGAAGATCGTGGTGATGAAATTGATGGCGCCCAGGATCGAGGAAGCGCCCGCCAGATGCAGCGAGAAGATCGCCATGTCGACGGAGGGTCCGTCATGGCCGATCTTGGCCGAGAGCGGCGGATAGATGGTCCAGCCCGTGCCGGCACCCGGTCCTACCATGGTGGAGCAGAACAGCAGCAGGAACGCGGGCACGAGCAGCCAGAAGCTGATGTTGTTCATCCGCGGGAAGGCCATGTCGGGCGCGCCGATCATCAGCGGCACGAACCAGTTGCCGAAGCCGCCGATCATCGCCGGCATGACCACGAAGAACACCATGATCAGGCCGTGGGCGGTGATGAATACGTTCCAGAGCTGGCCATTCGGCGTGCCGTCCGCGTTCGCCATGAATTGCAGGCCCGGATGCTGCAGCTCCATGCGCATATAGACGGAGATGGCGCCGCCGATCAGACCGGCGCAAATGGCGAAGAACAAGTACATCGTGCCGATGTCCTTGTGGTTCGTCGAATAGAGGAACCGCCGCCAGCCGGTGGGGTGGGCGTCGTGCCCGTGCGCGTCGTGCGCTTCATGACCGTGAGAGGGGGTGCTCATCCTTGGCTTTCCCTTCGCTAATCAGTTCGCCGGCACGGCGGCGATTTGTGCCGCGTCGGAGCCGTCAGCCTTGGCGAATTTCTTCTTCGCTTCATCGACCCACTTCTGGTAGTCGGCCTTGCTGACCGCCTGGACCATGATGGGCATGTAGCCGTGGCCGTTGCCGCAGAGCTCGGAGCACTGACCATAATAGGTGCCGGGCTGCGTCACCTTGAACCAGGTGTCGTTCAGCTTGCCCGGGACGGCGTCTGTCTTGACTCCGAAAGAAGGCATGGCCCAGGCATGGATGACGTCGGTGGACGTCTCCTGCACTTCGATCAATGTATCGACGGGCACCACCAGGGGATTGTCGGTAGTCAGCAGGCGAAGCTGGCCTTGCTTCAGGTCCTTTTCCTGGACCAGGTTGGCGTCGAAGGTGAAATTGCCGTCCGTGGTGTATTCGTAGGACCAGTACCACTGATGGCCGATCGCCTTGATGATCATGTCGGGCTTCTGGATGTCGCCTTCGAAATACAGCAGCTTGAAGGACGGCACGACGATGGCGACCAGGATCAGGATCGGCACAACCGTCCAGGCCACCTCGACGATCGTGTTGTGCGTGGTGCGCGAAGGCTTGGGATTGGCGCGCTCGTTGTAGCGCACGATCACCCAAAGCAGCAGGGCGAGCACGAAGATTGAAATAGCGGTGATGATGTAGAGCAGTTCTGTATGGAAGCTCTCGATCCGCTCCATCACCGGCGTCGCCGGAGCCTGAAAACCGGTTTCCCAGGGCCGTGGCTCGTCGGCATAGGCGCTGCCCACACCAAAGAAAGCACCCAATGCTGCGAGGATGGCAAAAACTCTCGACAAGCCCCTACGACGCACCATGTCCCTCCGTCCATTTCCCGCTGCCGCCGGCCGATGACCGCGGCTGTTCGCAGGATAAAAAACCGCCCGGCCGCTTGTGGCCGAGGGTCCCCGATATTACCTGCAAAGGCGCTGTTTTCTCGACCCCCGCGCCCGTTGCGGCAGCGAAACTACACCGTGGGACCATGCCCCACAAGCAGCACGGGCCGAGCGCCCGACAGGCCCGATGCGACCATCTGTCGCAAGCCTGCGAGTCTGCCTATATGATTGCTGAGCAAGGATGAATTGGAGCACCCGCGATGAACCCGCTCGCCAAGACTGACGATCTGTTTTTCACCCAGGCCGGGCTCGACCGCGCCCGTGTCGAGCGCCTGACCGCAGACGCCCTGAACGGCGCCGATGACGGCGAGATGTTTCTGGAATACAGCCAGTCGGAGGCCCTCAGCTTCGATGACGGCAAGCTGAAGAGCGCCAGCTTCGATACCACCCAGGGCTTTGGGCTGCGCGCCATTTCGGGCGAGGCGGCAGGCTTCGCCCATGCGAGCGAGCTGACCGAGGATGCCATGAAGCGGGCTGCCGGCACGGTGAAGGCGGTCCATCAGGGCCATAGCGGCAAGCTGGCCGCAGCGCCGGTGGGCACGAATCGCCACCTCTATACCGAGGAGAATCCCCTGGGCGGCGTCGACTTCGCCGCCAAGACCGCGCTGCTGGCGGAAATCGATGCC